>JAZOBK010000051.1:0-5127 GCA_045595985.1 Oscillospiraceae bacterium | reverse complement strand
TGGCGGTGTATGTGCTCTGATGCAGTGCGGCTTCGAAACACTGGTTGAAGCTGGTTATGATCCGAGAAATGCTTACTTTGAGTGCATCCATGAGATGAAGCTGATCGTTGACCTGATCTATCAGAGTGGTTTTGCAGGCATGAGATATTCCATCTCCAACACTGCTGAATACGGCGATTACATCACAGGCCCGAAGGTAATTACAGAAGAAACCAAGAAGGCAATGAAGAAGGTTCTGGCAGACATTCAGGATGGTTCCTTTGCAAAGGAATTCCTGCTGGATATGTCCGATGCAGGCAGCCAGGTTCACTTCAAGGCTATGAGAAAGCTCGCTGCTGAACATCCGGCAGAGGTTGTGGGTGAAGAAATCCGCAAGCTCTACAGCTGGAACGGCGAGGATAAGCTGATCAACAACTAATCCTGTGCTATTTTTATCCATATTCGATAATCCCGCAATGCGGGATTATCGTTGTATATGGAGATTCTCAAAAATATACATATTTTCCAGTAATTTTCAATATTCCAAATCGGAAAAGAGGTTAAATTATGGCAAGTGAAGCAATTACCAAAGGTTTTCATTGTGCCCCCCAGCGTTCTCTGCTGCACGCCCTTGGTCTGACTGAGGAAGAAATGCAGCGTCCGCTGGTAGGTATCGTAAGTTCCTATAATGAGATCGTGCCGGGTCATATGAATCTGGACAAAATCGTTGATGCCGTGAAAATGGGTGTTGCCATGGCAGGCGGTACGCCGATCGTGTTCCCTGCAATTGCAGTCTGCGATGGCATCGCAATGGGACACAAGGGCATGAAATACTCCCTCGTAACTCGTGATCTGATCGCAGATTCTACAGAGGCAATGGCTCTGGCTCATGCGTTTGATGCACTCGTTATGGTTCCCAACTGCGACAAGAATGTTCCCGGTCTGCTCATGGCGGCAGCTCGTGTGAATGTTCCGACGATCTTTGTCAGCGGCGGTCCCATGCTTGCTGGTTGTGTGGATGGTAAGAAAACCAGCCTTTCCAGTATGTTTGAAGCAGTTGGTTCCTATAAGGCAGGTAAAATTGATGAAGACAAGCTCATGGACTTTGAGCTGAATGCGTGTCCGACCTGCGGAAGCTGCTCGGGTATGTACACCGCAAATTCCCATAACTGCCTGACTGAGGTGCTTGGTATGGGCTTAAGAGGGAACGGTACGATTCCCGCAGTCTACAGCAAAAGAATTGAGCTTGCGAAGCACGCAGGTATGCAGGTAATGGAACTGTACCGCAAGAATATCCGTCCGCTTGATATTATGACGGAGAAGGCGTTCCAGAATGCTCTGACAGCGGATATGGCACTCGGATGTTCCACAAACAGTATGCTTCATCTGCCGGCAATTGCCCATGAATGCGGCGTTGAAATCAATTTGGATATTGCAAATGAAATCAGTGCAAGAACCCCGAACCTTTGCCATCTTGCTCCTGCAGGTCATACCTACATGGAACAGCTTGACGCAGCGGGCGGTGTATATGCCGTGCTCAATGAGCTTCGTAAGAAGGATCTGATCCATACAGATGTTATGACCGTTACAGGCAAGACATTGGGCGAAAATCTGGATGGCTGTGTTAACCGTGATCCCGAAGTCATTCGTCCTGTTGAAAATCCCTACAGTGAAACCGGCGGAATCGCAGTTCTGCGTGGTAATCTTGCTCCCGATGGATGTGTTGTCAAGAGAAGTGCCGTTGCTCCCGAAATGCTCAAACATGAGGGTACTGCAAAGGTATTTGACAGCGAAGAAGAATCCATTGCTGCAATTTACGCTGGTAAGATTCAGGCAGGCGACGTGGTTGTGATTCGTTATGAAGGTCCTGCAGGCGGTCCCGGTATGAGAGAAATGCTTTCTCCCACATCCGCTATTGCCGGTATGGGACTGGATAAGGAGGTTGCCCTCATTACTGACGGCAGATTCTCCGGTGCGACAAGAGGTGCGGCAATTGGTCACGTTTCTCCCGAAGCAGTCAGAGGCGGTCTGATCGCCTATGTTCGTGACGGCGATAAAATTGCCATTGATATTCCGAATTACAGCATTCAGCTTCTTGTTTCCGATGAGGAAATCGAAAAGCGTAAGGCAGAAACTGAGATCAAGGTGAAAACGGATATTACAGGCTATCTGCGTCGTTACGCTAAGATGGTTTCCTCCGCTGATAAGGGTGCAATTATAGAATAACAGAAAGGAAGATGTCCCATGGCAATGACCATGACACAAAAAATCCTTGCAGCACACGCAGGTCTTGACAGCGTAGAAGCTGGTCAGCTGATTCTTGTGAATCTTGACCTCGTGCTTGGCAATGATATTACTTCTCCCGTAGCCATCAAGGCGTTCAACCAGATGGGTAAGGAGAGCGTTTTTGATAAGGAAAAGGTAACAATGGTAATGGACCATTTTGCCCCGAATAAAGACATTAAGGCTGCACAGCAGTGTATGATGTGCCGTAATTTCTGCGGTGAGCAGGAAATCACCAATTTCTTTGACGTAGGTCAGATGGGTATTGAACACGCCCTGCTCCCCGAAAAAGGACTGGTTGTTTCTGGTGACGCAGTGATCGGTGCGGATTCCCATACCTGTACTTATGGTGCACTCGGTGCATTCTCTACAGGTGTCGGCTCTACTGACATGGCGTGCGGTATGGCGATTGGCAAGGCTTGGTTCAAAGTGCCATCTGCCATCAAGTTTGAGCTGAAGGGTAAGCTGCAGCCGTATGTTTCCGGTAAGGATGTGATCCTGCACATCATCGGCATGATCGGTGTTGACGGTGCTCTGTACAAGTCCATGGAATTTATGGGAGATGGCCTTGCGAGCCTTTCCATGGCGGACAGACTTTGCATGGCAAACATGGCAATCGAAGCCGGTGCAAAGAACGGTATCTTTGCTGTGGATGAGATTACAAAGGCTTATGTCAAGGAACACTCCGACCGTGAGCCTGTATACTATGCTGCGGATGATGATGCGGTATACGAGCAGACCTATGTGATTGATCTGTCCGAAATCAAGCATACAGTTGCATTCCCGCATCTGCCGGAGAATACACATACTGTTGACGAAATTGATGAGATCAAAATTGATCAGGTCGTGATCGGTTCCTGCACCAACGGCAGACTGGAGGATCTGGCTGCTGCTGCTGCGATCATGGAAGGCAAGCAGGTTGCAAAGAATGTACGCTGCATTGTCATTCCCGCAACCCAGAAGATTTATCTGGAAGCAATGGAAAAGGGCTATCTCAAGACCTTTATTGAATCCGGTGCGGTAGTTTCCACACCGACCTGCGGTCCGTGTCTGGGTGGTCATATGGGCATTCTGGCTGAAGGCGAGAAGGCTGTTGCGACCACAAACCGTAACTTTGTCGGCAGAATGGGACACACCGAGTCTGAAATTTATCTGGCAAGCCCCGAGGTTGCCGCTGCAAGTGCAATTGTAGGTAAAATCGCTGCACCGAAGGAGGTACTTTAAATGAAAATGACAGGCAAAGTCATCAAGTACGGTGACAACGTTGATACGGATGTTATCATTCCCGCACGTTATCTGAACACCAGTGATCACAAGGAACTTGCTTCCCACTGCATGGAGGATCTGGATACCACTTTTGCTTCCCGTGTACAGGAAGGCGACATCATGGTTGCTGGCTGGAATTTTGGCTGCGGCTCCTCTCGTGAGCACGCTCCCATCGCCATCAAGGCAAGCGGTATTTCTCTGGTTATCGCCAAGAGTTTTGCAAGAATTTTCTATCGTAACGCCATTAATATTGGTCTTGCAATCGTGGAATCCGAAAAGGCTGCGGATGCAATTGCGGAAGGAAATGTGATTACAGCAGATCTTGACAACGGTGTGCTGCATAACGAAACTACCGGTGAGGACTACGCAGTAGAGCCGTTTCCGGCATTCATTCAGACCATCATTGAAAACGGCGGTCTGGTAGAATCCATTAAGAACGGCAGTATCAAGTAATATCCATCCGCAGTGAAATGCTGCGGATTCAGGATTTCTTATAATCGGAGGAGATACATATGAAATTTACAGTTGCTCTGCTCAGAGGCGACGGCATTGGTCCCGAAATCGTGGACAGTGCAGTTCGTGTTCTTGATGTAATTGCAGAAAAGTATAACCATGAGTTTGATTATAAACCCTATCTGATCGGCGGTGCAGCAATTGATGCAACAGGTGCACCTCTTCCTCAGGAAACCGTTGACGGCTGTCTTGCAAGCGACAGTGTACTGCTCGGTGCCGTAGGCGGCCCGAAGTGGGATACGCTGCCGGGTGATAAGCGTCCGGAAAAGGCACTGCTTGGCATTCGTGCGGCACTTGAGCTGTTCACAAACCTTCGTCCTGCAAAGCTCTATCCCGCATTGAAAGGAGCAAGCCCCCTGCGTGCTGACATCGTTGAAAAGGGCTTCGATATGATGATCGTCCGTGAGCTGACAGGCGGTATTTATTTCGGTGAGCGTGGCAGACGTGACGGCAAGTACGGCCCCGAAGCTTATGACACCGAGGCTTACAGTGTGATGGAAATTGAAAGAATCGCCAAAGTTGCTTTCGAAACTGCACAGAAGCGTAACAAGAATGTTATCAGCATTGACAAGGCAAACGTACTGGAAAGCTCCAGACTCTGGAGAGAAACCGTTCATCGCATGGCAGCGGATTATCCTGATGTTACCTGCACGGATATGCTCGTTGATAATGCTGCAATGCAGATTGTCAAGAATCCCCGTCAGTTCGATGTTGTGGTAACATCCAATATGTTTGGCGATATTCTGTCCGACGAAGCATCCCAGATCACTGGTTCCATTGGTATGCTGGCTTCTGCATCTTTAGGCTCCACCAAACGTGGTATGTACGAGCCGATTCACGGCAGTGCTCCCGATATTGCCGGTCAGGACAAGGCAAATCCCATTGCAACGATTCTCTCTGTTGCCATGATGTTCAAGTATTCCTTTGATCTGCCGGAAGAATCCGCTGCGATCGAAGCAGCCGTGGATGCGGTGCTGGCAGAGGGATGGCATACGGCCGATACTATGGGCAGCGAGGATATGCTGGTGGGCTGCAAGAAGATGGGCAGCCTGATTTGTGAGGCGTTGGAAAAATAAAGTTTGTGAT
>JAZOBK010000050.1:0-3631 GCA_045595985.1 Oscillospiraceae bacterium | reverse complement strand
ATGGCGGAAACCATCGTTCCTCCGAGGAAAATCAATGCCTTTGTGCGTATGCACTGACGTTCACGGGACTATCGGATAGTATTATCTCGAATCTGGAAGGAAAACAAATCGTCTGCGAACTTCCGGACTTTGCAAGAAAATACTTTCCTGATGCAGTTTTATAAATCAGCATTGTGCTGGAGTGGACTCCACTCCGGCACATTTATTTTTTAGGAGAAACTTTTATATCAGCAGGTTTGGATTCCGATTGTTCGGAAGATGCATCCTGCGGAATCGCAGCTGCAGAATCCAATGCCGTCATATAATCCGAAGTTTCCACCGGCATTCCTTTGCCATCCAGACGCACTCTGACAAATTCACTGCAAATGGAATAGATAACCGCAAACATGGGGGATGCGATAATCATTCCGAACAAGCCAAACAAGCCGCCGCCGATAAATACTGCGGACATGATCCAGAATGCTGAAAGTCCAAGCTGATCACCGAGGATCTTCGGTGCGATGATGTTACCGTCGATCTGCTGCAGAACAATGACAAAAATCAGGAAAATCAGTGCTTTGCTCGGTGAAAAAAGAAGTACCAGTAAAAAAGAGGGAATGGAACCGATATACGGACCAAAAATCGGAATCGCATTGGTCAATGCAAGAACTATGCTGATGAGCAATGCATAGGGCATACCTGTGATCTGCAGGAAAATGAAGGAAATTACGCCGATGAGCGTGCAGTCCAGTGCCACACCCGTGAAATATCCGATAAACTTATGATTGACATTGGCAACGAAACGGAATACCTTTGCAGCGTTTTCGGAAGAAAACAGTGCACAAACGAGCTTTCTGGACTGGGCAAGGAATACTTCCTTGCTATAAAGCAGGTAGATGGATACGATCACACCGAGAAATGCATTTTTGATAGCATTGAGGATGTTCATCAGTCCATTGGTAAGACTTGCAAGAAATCCGTCCTGTGAGAAAATCTTTTCTATATTCAGCTCTATACGATCAAGAAGCCCCAGCAGCATCGCTTCGGTATTCTCAAAATTCAGCATCAGGTCATTTCCGAGAAATGCCGTTTTATCAGAAAGCGTATCAAAAATATCTCTGATCCTTAGCTCCATCTGACGCAGAAAATCCGGATCCTGAATTTTGTCGCTGATGCTCTGAATATTGGTGATGATTTCGGGAATGATGGATGCGATCAAAGCCGCTAAGGCTGCGATCAACAGCAGCACACAGATACCAACGGACAATCCCCGCACGATTCTTTTATGCGGTTTCTTGCGGTTGATTACTTTGCCCAGCAGTTTCTCAACGTTCTTTACCAGCGGATTTAGCAGATATGCGATCACAAAGCCCCAGATGATCGGTGAGCTGACGCTGATGATTTTAGAAAAGATGGTGGTGAAGATCTCGATTCTGAATGCAAACATGATCAGCAAAAGACATATCGCAAACACGATGATGGCATATGCCGCAATGGTATTATATCGTGAATTAAAATGAAACTTCATGTAATTCCTCCTGTCGGTTTTTTACTGACGATTCTATTGTAACTTCTCAAGAAATTCGGATTCTGTCAGAATTGCAATGCCAAGTTCCTGTGCTTTTGTCAGCTTGCTGCCGGCGTCTTCTCCGGCAATCAGGCAATCCGTTTTCTTCGAAACAGAACCAGTGACTTTACCGCCTGCAGCTTCGATCGCCTTTTTAGCGTCGCTTCGTTTCATTTGAGAAAGTGTTCCGGTCAGCACAAAGGTTTTGCCGCTGAAGAAAGTGTCTTCGGCAATCACCTGCTTTTCATACTGCATTGTAAGTCCTGCTGCCTTCAGTCTGGCAAGCAGTTCCTTGACATTGGAGTCATGCAGTGCAGTATACAGATTCGCAGCCATGATTTCTCCGAATCCTTCAATTTCGGAAAATTCACTGCACTGTGCCTGTTCGATCGCTTCCAGAGAACCAAAATGTGCACAGAGAAGACTCGCCGCCTTTTGTCCAATATTACGGATGCCAAGTGCAAAAATCACTCTGTCAAGCGGTGCGAATCTGGATGCGGCAATTGCAGTCACAAGATTCTCCGCAGATTTTTCCTTGAACCCCTCCAGTTTCAGGAGCTGTTCCGGGTTCAGAGCATACAGATCAGCTGCATCGTGAATCAGATCTGCTTCAATCAAAGCCGTGATAATGGCGGGGCCAAGACCGTCAATATTCATCGCATCTCTGGATGCGAAGTGTACAAGCTGTTTATGGAGCTGTGCGGGACAGGAAATATTCGGACATCGGAGCACGCTTTCTTCCTCGTCCCGTACAGCGGCAGTGCCGCATACGGGACAGCATTCGGGAAGACGGTACGGAACAGAATTCGGTGTATGCGTCACGCTTCGCAGAACTTCCGGAATAATATCCCCCGCCTTGCGAACTACGATGGTATCACCGATGCGGATATCCTTTTCATTGATGAAATCCTGATTATGCAAAACTGCTCTGGAAACGCTTGTGCCTGCAAGCAGGATCGTATCAAAAATAGCAACGGGCGTCATTGCACCGGTTCTGCCGACATTGACTTCGATCTCACGAAGTACCGTTTCCTTTTCTTCGGGTGGGAATTTATAGGCAATCGCCCATTTGGGTGTTTTGGAAGTTTCACCCATGGCAGTACGCTGTTCCAGACGATTCACCTTGATCACGACGCCGTCAATATCATAGGGCAGGACATTTCTGGAATTGCCGATTGATTCGATGGCTGTGAGAATTTCTTCCGTATTACGGCAGATACTTCGGTTCGGTACAACCCGAAATCCGGCATCCTCCAGAAATTGCAGAGTTTCATGATGCTCTGTAAATTCCTTGCCCTCACACTGCTGAAGATTGAAGATAAAAATATCAAGCTTACGCTTTGCTGTGACAGAGGAATTCTTTTGTCTTAATGAGCCTGCGGCAGCATTTCTTGGATTCTTAAACGGCTGTTCATCCGCTTCCTCCTGCTGTCTGACCAACGCATAAAACTGCTCCCTTGGCATATACACCTCGCCTCTGACCTCCACAAACGGTACGGAGGTTTTCAGAGTAAGCGGTATGGAGCGAATGGTTTTCAGATTTGCGGTAACATCTTCTCCAATAAATCCATCGCCACGGGTTGAGCCACGTTCAAGCTTGCCATCATGGTATTCCAGAGATACCGATAAACCGTCAATTTTGGGTTCGACACTGAATTCGGCATCGTGGAACATTTCATGGCAACGAGTTACAAAAGCAGCTACCTGTTCATACTGAAATACATCCTGCAGACTCTGCATCTGCACACTATGTCTTACCTTTCGGAAATCGTTGGAAGCCATGCCTCCAACACGCTGTGACGGCGACTGCGGAGAAAGCAGATCTGGATATTCCGCTTCCAAAGCCCGAAGTTCACGCATCATCGTATCATAAGTATAATCATCCACACTCGGGTTGTCCTGCACATAGTATTCGTAATTGAACTGCTCAAGCTGTGCGGTCAGTTCCTTGATTCGTTTTTCTGCCGTTGTGCGTTCCATGGATTTCCTCCTGTCATAATTTAATTTACATACCTCTTTATATTATAGCACATCTGTTTGATTTTAGCAAATCTTTTTTGAATTTTTTACAGAAAAGCAAAAAAC
>JAZOBK010000049.1:0-2188 GCA_045595985.1 Oscillospiraceae bacterium | reverse complement strand
TCTGCGGGAAGGACTGAGACGGTTTGCGGAATGGTATAAGGTGTTCTATAACGTGTGAATAAATCCTGAGACAGTTAATTTACTGCTGATTGAATATTCCGCACCAAACCGTGCATCACGACCGGACGAATTGGTTCAACCGCAATAATCCGTATATATCATAAAACGACCAGCATCAACTTGGCAGCAAGTAATTGTCAGCTGCATCGGCCATACATAGTACGCTTGACCATTTTCAACTTGCTGTTTGTTCCTTCCACAAAGCCGTTGGATAATGGAGAAGATACTGCATTTTCAACTGCTTCCAAATCTTTCAGCAATCCGCTGACAAAACCGGAAATCTGCTTACTCTCTGAATTATGATATTTATCAAGAAAGCTATACAGCAGTGATTGATGCCCCATACAGAAAATCTGACGCCATTCCATAATGCAGGTCTGCAGCAGCCGTAATTGAGGATAGGTGTTGTATAGATATACAAGATGCCGTTTCTCTAACTCCTCTCCCATCCACAAATACCGGAACACGGATTTCCTTGAAAGATAATCGTATTTTCGGATTTGTTTCTGTTTTTCTTTCTGTTCCGTAGTTGCGTCTTTCATAAGCGAAACATCAATCCCATGTATCTCTGCCAGACGGTTCATATAGTCATATGCTGCTGTTTTGCCGCATCGAAGCCCCTGCTTTTCCAGATCACGATAGAGATTGCTTCTGCAGATTCCTTTACTTAATGCTTTGATGATATAGTCACGATACCGATCCACACCACTTGTCAGTTCGGGTGTACAGACAGATTCCATATCTCCATTCAGATACTTGCTGATTGTATTGCGGCTGTACTTCAATGTCCGGCTGATCTTTCGGATACTGTATCCCGCTTCGTGCAGCCGCATGATATTCAGGTATCGTTCTTTCTTTACAGCGGACAAAAGGGGAGTATCTTCCGTAGGATCACTTGTTTTTTTGAATCCGGCTCTTCGCTGGCGATATTGGCTGCAGTTTCTGCTGGATTATCCCATTCTTCATTTGGAATTTTTATGTTTGCCGGAACAATTCCCTGCAGCACGTTCCGGACAATTTCGAGAAAGTTCTGATGAAGATGAAAACGATCCGCAATCTGCATCGCACCGGGAAGAACCTCATTGATTGCGGAAGCATAGGCTCCGGCACGGTCACGGGTGATTGTTTTGACATGCTGATTCTGCTTCAGCCATTCCTTCAGTGTATTACTGTCACGACCTTCAAGAATGGCTACAGGTTTATGGGTTGCTTCGTCCACAACGATCGTTCCGTAGGTGTCACGCTTTTTGAATGCAAAATCATCGATTCCGATAACGGAACTGCAGACAGTTTCCGGCTGTGCGGCATATCGTTTCAGTAAAAGACGGATTACGCTGTCTCCGCTGATTCGGATTCCCATCGCCTGACTGACCCGTGCACATCCTTCACAGCTGGACTCCAGAGCAAGAGTACAGATGAAATCCTCCAGTCGCTCGGTCATACGGCTGCGGTGATTCAGAAAACCATCGAAAGATTCTGCAAGGGATGTAACAGGACAATCGGGATTCTCACACTGATATTCGTAGGCATGAATATGCAGTTCTGTGTTTTTTCCGAGAATCGGCAGATCCTGTACCTTACGTACATAAGTTGCGTGATATTGTGTAGTAAGAGTACCGCAGCTGGGACATTTGCAGGAATGCGTGTGTGATTTCAGCTTTATGATGATTTTGTCAGTTGTTTCGAGAATCTCGGTGATTTCCAGTTCGGCAGGATAAAAGTGCTGCAGAGACAGAGTTGTGGTAATCATGGTTTCATCAACTTTCTATGGTGTAATGTTTAGCCTATTATACCATGAAAAGATTTGCTTTACAATAGTGCATACGGTTTGTTGCGGTTGGACCCAATTCGTCCGGTCGTGATGCACGGTTTGGAGCGGAATATTCAATAAGGGAGGCGAAACTGGAGAGGTATGTGGAAGATAACTGTTCTTTGGGTTGAATGGTATCTGTTTTCTCTGTTTTCTTCATTTTCCCCCTCCTCTGTATTGTTCTTTACCTTCCCTTTATACTACTTTGGAGGAGCATTGCTGCCCCTCCAGAAATATGCTGTATGTGCTATTGTTCATGAGCTGTGCGACTATGGTTAGTCACGGTGTGTTTTCAATGACAGTGTGTTCATACCCGCC
>JAZOBK010000048.1:0-19389 GCA_045595985.1 Oscillospiraceae bacterium | reverse complement strand
AGATTGGTTTTGCAGAAACACCGGAAAGGATACCATTATGCAATACATCGACTTCCATGTACACGCTTTTGCCGATAAGATCGCCGAGAGGACGATCGCCTCGCTTGCGGAAACCTGCGGCGAATCCCCCGAAACCAACGGCACGCTCTCCGATACCGAATCCACCATGCAGGGGTGGGGCGTGGATGGCTTCGTCATTCACAGCATTGCCACAAAACCTTCGCAGCATCTTGTCTGTAACAACTGGGCGGCGTCCATCAAAGCACCGCACATTTTCCCGTTCGGCAGTGTGCATCCCGACGGTGAGGATGTGATGGAGGAGCTGGAACGCATCAAGGCTCTCGGGCTGTACGGTATCAAGCTCCATCCCGACTATCAGAATTTTCTGGTGGAGGAGGAGAGGATGTTCCCGATTTACCGCAAATGCGGAGAACTGGGACTGCCGATCATTTTCCACGCAGGCTTCGATCCGTTAAGCCCCGACATCGTGCACTGCACGCCGCAAGGTGCGGCGAAGGCACTGGCGGCTGCCCCCGAAACCACGATGATCATGGCACACATGGGCGGCAACGAAATGTGGGGAGAAGTGGAGGATGTGCTCTGCGGCAGATTTCCGAATCTGTATCTGGACACGTCCTTGAGTGCAAAGGCAATGACGGACAAGCAGTGCCTGCGGATCATCCGAAAGCACGGTGCGGACAGAATTCTCCTCGGCAGCGACTGCCCGTGGGATAACGCCGCCAACACGATTGCCAAAATCAAGGGACTGGGACTGACGGAGGAGGAACAGCGGATGATCTTTGCGGAAAATGCAAAGCGTGTGCTGCGGATAAAAAAATAAAAACCGAATCGTAACGATTCGGTTTTTTACAAACTTGTTCAACTTAAACGTTTAAACATAGAGTTTTACGCTTTTTCAACACTATACAATCCGTAATATTGATTCGGTATTTTATATAAATTCAACAATCTATATTCGTGGAATAAATGGAAAATGAAGAGAGTGATAAATTTTTATCATTCCCCCTATTGACAGATATCCTGGAAAATGCTAAAATAAAATTATAGAGATTTCATGTATTGTTAACGAAAAATTCAAGAATAGGCGGTTGATTCCAAAATGAAGAAGTTATTAATCTTATTGAACAGATTGCTCTCATAGGCACATTACAACTACATTACAACTAATATACGATTATGTGTATGAGAGTGTTTTTATTGAAATAAGTAATAATGGCGAATATAACTTGACATTATTACTTAAAGAAAAGAGCAAACTGTTCGCTACACAGCCTGCTCCTTTCGTTTCAACTCAACGAAACACCCCATGCACTTTTTGTTTTGTTTGCATGACTTCTCTTACATATTATTATTTATCACGATCAATCTTGCCGGATTCCGTGATAAGAAACCATCGGAAGAAAGGTGTCACATTGAAATTTTGAGTTTATTATAACACATTTAAACAAAATTGTCAACAACTTTTTAATTAAAAAAAACCATGCATTTCAACGTGTTTTTCGGCGTTTTGCACAAAACCCAACATCAAGTGACACATTCCTTCCTGTGTTCAAAATAATTCCAAATCAAGAACGAACAAGGAGGAATACTAATGACACATCCCGACATTCTTATTCTGACCGCATTTTACGCCCTGCTTTCGTTGCTGTTGATCATGCTTCTGTCATCCATTTCTACCATTTTGATTTCAAAAAGCACCGGTATTACGAACTTTTCAATGGTAGTAAAAAGGCGCAGCCAAATACCGATACTCTTTGTGCAAATCATGATCATAACTTTTCAAGGATACTACAGCGAAAAGCTTATGAGCAGTAATCTTTATGATAACATCGACACCAAGTATTTATCATTCATTTTTGCTGTTTGTATCTCGATGAGTATTGTCCTGCTGATCATAACTATAGTGAACTTCACAATACTGCTTCCCCCAAAAAGTCGACAGAAAATCAAAAAAGCCATTATCAAGAAACTCCCGTACTTCCTGCAAAGAGTCGGTTTCCCGATTTACGGTGCTTTCAAGAAATTTTCCGTACGCTATTGCGATTTGTTAACTGATTTAATAAATGATCTCAAACCGAAGTAAAATGTAGAATGAAATCCGCCGAATTGTGGGACGATTGATGTTCCAATCGTTTAGTAGCGCCTCATTCGGATGCATAATCCCCCTTCACCAACGGTGAAGGGGGATTTTTGACTATATTTCGGTTTTGGGTTATTCCAGAATCTCCGTCGGAACCCCATTCGTTTCCGCCCATTCCAGAATTTTTGCCCCCTCGGGTGCGTGGATGGTGCAGGGGAATTCCAGTTCCTCCAGTCCCCAGCTTGCATAGGGAAGGTCGGGATTCTCCACATAGAGATTCTCCAGCGGACAGGCAATGAACAGCTCCTCGTCTGTTTTTGTGACGCTTGCGGGAATCGTCAGCTGCGACAGCGACAGGCAGCCTGCGAATGTCGCACGCTGCAGCGACGTCACGCCATCCGGAATATTGATCTGCGTCAGGCTTTCACAGTCGAGAAACGCCTGTTCCCCGATGAAATCCACCGTTTCGGGAATTTCGACGGACACCACGTTCCACGACGCTTCAAAGGCGTACTGCCCGATCTGCGTCACGGGTACATCACCAATGCGTGAGGGAATCACAACTTCCGTTTCCTTCCCCTTGAAATCCGTGATCACCGCATATCCGTCCCCGATCTCATAGGCAAAGCTTTCGATCGGTGTTGCGTTCTCGTCGATCTGCGGTTCTGTGGTTTCCGGCGGATTTGTTTCTGTCATCTGCGTCGTGGAAGCTTCCGTGGAGCTTTCCTGCGGAAGTTCCTGCAGCTGCGTACCGCATCCCGTCAGCATTGCCGCAGCGAAAAATGCGGCAATTATCAGGTGCTTTCTCATGCTTTCTTACCTCTCTGCTTTGCACGCAGGGAATTATCCAAAATCCGCTTGCGGATACGCAGGGATTCGGGGGTTACCTCCAGCAGCTCGTCGTCTGCGAGAAATTCCAGACAATCCTCAAGGCTCATAATTCTTGGCGGCACAAGACGCAGTGCGTCATCGCTGCCGCTGGCTCTCGTGTTCGTCAGGTGCTTTCTCTTGCAGACGTTGACCACCATGTCATCCGCCTTCGGGGAAACGCCCACGACCATGCCCTCATATACAGGAACGCCTGCACCGATGAACAGCGTGCCACGCTCCTGTGCGTTGTACAGACCGTAGGTCACCGCTTCGCCGGATTCGTGACAGATCAGAGAACCGGAGCTTCTTCTCGGAATATCACCCTTGTAGGGAATGTAGCTGTCAAACACGCTGCTCATGATGCCCTCACCACGGGTGTTCGTGAGGAATTCGCCCTTGTAGCCGAACAGACCTCTGGACGGCACGAGGAATTCCAGACGCATACGGGTTCCCTGCGGATGCATGGTCTGCAGTTCGCCCTTTCTTGTTCCCATCTTTTCCATGACTGTACCCACGCATTCCTCCGGAACATCCACGACCAGACGTTCCTGCGGCTCGTAGAGCTTGCCGTCGATTTCCTTGTAGAGTACTCTGGGCGTGGAAACTGCCAGCTCATAGCCCTCACGACGCATATTTTCCACGAGGATGGAAAGGTGCATTTCACCTCTGCCTGCCACGCTGAATGCGTCGGTGTTGTCGGTTTCGGTCACACGCAGGGAAACATCCTTGAGCAGCTCCTTGAACAGACGCTCACGCAGCTGGCGGGAGGTGACGTACTTGCCCTCCTGTCCTGCAAAGGGGCTGTCGTTGACGGAAAACGTCATTTCCATGGTGGGTTCGCTGATATGGGTAAAGGGCAGTGCTTCGGGCGTATCATTTGCACAGATGGTGTCGCCGATGGTAATATCCGCAATACCGCTGATGCACACAATGTCGCCGACGGTGGATCTCTCCACATTTACCTGACCTAAGCCCTGCATTTCGGCAAGGGTGACGATCCTTGCGGCTTTCGGGCTTTTATCGGAATTGGCATTGCACACCACAACAGGCTGATTCACCGACATTGTACCTCTCTGAATTCTGCCGATGGCGATTCTGCCCACATAGTCGTTGTAATCAATGGAGGAAATGAGCATCTGCAGCGGTTCATCCGGTTCGCCCTTGGGCGGCTCGATATAATTGATGATCGTTTCAAACAGCGGCTGCAGATCAGTGCCTGCCTCATACTGGCTCAGGGAAGCAGTGCCGCTTCTGCCGGAGCAGAACAGAATGGGGCTTTCGAGCTGTTCCTCATCTGCGTCGAGATCAAGGAGAAGCTCCAGCACCTCGTCGCCAATTTCGTCAAGGCGTGCGTCGGGACGGTCGATCTTGTTGACCACGATGATGATTTTATGCCCCATTTCCAGAGCCTTCGACAGCACAAAGCGTGTCTGGGGCATCGGGCCTTCGGCGGCGTCCACAAGGAGCAGAACACCGTCAACCATACTCAGAACACGTTCCACCTCGCCGCCAAAATCAGCGTGTCCGGGCGTGTCGATGATGTTGATCTTAATGTCCTTGTACTGTACAGCGGTATTTTTCGCAAGAATGGTAATACCACGCTCACGCTCAATGTCGTTGGAATCCATCACACGATCGGCGACATTCTGATTTTCACGGAACACGCCGCCCTGTTTGAGCATTTCGTCCACAAGTGTGGTCTTGCCGTGGTCAACGTGGGCGATGATGGCTACATTTCTCAAATCTTCTCTGATCATAAATCTACCTTCCTTTGATTTTCATATCGTCTTTTGCTTTAACAGTATACCACAATTTTCAAAGGAATGCAAGGTTTTGGCAGAAATATGGCATTTTTTACGAACACCGCCTTTCCCCCTGCCGCACATTATGGCAATTCTGTACGGGATTGCGGAGCACATGGCGGCACAAAACTGCGTTGCAAGCTTTTTTTGAAAAAAGGCTTGCAATGCGGGAAAGTTTCTGGTATAATAGATGTGTGTGTCATGTACCGCATAATAAAGCGGTACGGATAAATATTCAAAAAAGAAAAGAGGAACATTCATGCCTGCAAACATTGTAATCGGAACCCAGTGGGGCGATGAAGGTAAGGGTAAGGTCATTGATATTATGGCGTCCCGTGCAGAAGTAGTTGTACGTTCTCAGGGCGGTAACAATGCCGGCCACACCGTTGTCAGCGGCGGTCAGGTTTACAAGCTCCATCTTGTACCCTCCGGCATTCTGTACCCCGATACACAGTGCCTGATCGGTGCCGGCGTCGTGCTCGATCCGAAGGATTTCATCGGTGAGCTTGACGGAATGGAACAGCGTGGCGTATCCACCGCAAATCTCAAGATTGATCCCCGTGCACACGTTGTTATGCCGTGGCACATCACACTTGACGGTCTGTCCGAGGAATTCCGCGGCGGAAGCGACATCGGAACGACAAAGCGTGGTATCGGCCCGACCTACATGGACAAGTACGAACGCTGCGGTATCCGCATCTGTGATCTTATCAATCCGGCTGTTTTTGCGGAAAAGGCAAGAGCGACAGGCATTCTCAAAAATAAGATCATCACCGATGTATACGGCGGCGAGGCACATGACCTTGACGCAGTAGTTGCGGAATATACTGCATACGGCGAGCGTCTGCGTCCCTACGTTGCAGATGTTTCCGTTCTGACATACGAAGCCTACAAGGCAGGAAAGACCATCCTTTTCGAGGGTGCACAGGCTACCCTGCTGGACATTGACTTCGGTACATATCCGTATGTCACAAGCTCCCATCCCGTATCCGCAGGCGTTTGCGTAGGCACGGGTGTCGGCCCCCGCATGATCGACAACATCATCGGCGTGGCAAAGGCGTACACCACCAGAGTCGGCAAGGGCCCGTTCCCGACGGAGCTGTTTGATGAGGTGGGCGACGAGATCCGTGAAAAGGGCGGAGAATACGGCACAACCACAGGCCGTCCCCGTCGTACAGGCTGGTTCGATGCTGTGATCGTGCGTCATTCCGTTCGTGTCAACGGACTGGACGGTCTGGCGATCAACAAGCTCGATACCCTCAGCGGTCTGGGAACACTGAAGGTGTGCGTTGGCTATGTCAAGCCCGACGGCACTACCCTGCGTGATTTCCCGTCTTCTCTGGAGGAACTGGCAGAGTGTGCTCCGATTTATGAGGAGATCGCAGGCTTTGATGAGGATATTTCCGGCTGCCGCACATTTGAGGAGCTTCCCAAGGCTTGTCAGGATTATATCCTGCGTCTGGAGGAACTGTGTGAATGCAAGGTTGCCATGGTTGGCGTAGGCCCCGATCGTGACCAGATGATTGAGCGATAAGCCACCGCCGGCGAGATGTTTCATTTAAAGAAAATAGTGAAAAATTGCCATAAACATAGGAAAATGAGGTGAATACAATGCCGGAATTTGATGGTCTGAACGGTCTGGAGAATCCGACCTACACAGCTCCCGAAAAGAAGGGTGCACCGCAGGTGGAGGCACCGGTTCTGGATGGTCTGGAAGCCCCTGTATGGAATGCGGGTGCACAGACAAAGCTGGGTGCACCGCAGGTGGATGAACCCGTTCTGCTCGATGATCCTGCCCCTGTTTGGCAGGCAGAGAAGAAGGGTGCACCGCAGGTAGAAGCACCCGTACTGGATGATACACCGCTGTACACTGCACCGAAGGCGACAGCCGCACCGCTGCCGTCCGCAGAGGATCTGCAGGCGGACATTCTGGGCGATGCTGCCGCATACGATCCCGTGGAGGAGTTTTATCAGAAGCTGCAGTTTACGGAGGATCTGAAGACTGCGTTTGCGGGACTGGATGCAGAAAAGCAGATGCAGGTCGTGGATATGCGTGCAAAGCAGATGGGAATTCCTGTTCCGCCGATTCCGAGGGAACTGCGTCCGAAGTTGGAGGCACAGGCAGCCGCTGCAGGCGAAACTGCCGAGGCACAGGCTGTTGTGCTGGAGGAAGCTCCCAAGCCGCAGGCATATGTGCCAAAGTTCAAGGATGAGGATCTGGAGCGTGCGAAGGAAGAATCCAAGAAGCCGCAGAAATACACACCGCCCGTGCAGGAAATGACGGAAGAAAAGCGGAAGGAAAACGTCCGCATCATGAACCAGCTTCGTGAGGAGCGTGAGCGTGAGGCTGCGAAAAAAGGCTTCAAGCAGCTGATCCTTCTGACAGTGCTCGGAGTCATTGCAGGTGTTGCATTTGCCCTGTTCATGTCCGGTGCGTTCGGTGCCGGCTATAAAATGGAGGAGGAGCTTGGCTGGGTGAACATTGCCAAGGAATACGGTATGTATGTCGGCGTGGTCGTTTCTGTGATCTCGCTGATGATCGCCGCACCCCTTCCGTCCATCCGTGGTTTTGCAAAATTTGTGGATGGTCTGGCTTTTGTGTTAATGCTGTTCCCGGGCATTCCCTTGCTGATACAGAAGGAGGCAGGGCACGGACTGATCAACGGTCTGCTGTATGCTGCGGCATTGCTGCTGAGCGGTGCCTGCTGCTTTGTCCTGACGACGAGTGAGAATATCAGTATGTACGACAAACACGGGAATTCATAAAGAGGATTGGAAAAGCCGCACATTGTGCGGCTTTTCTGCTTGTAGAAAAGTAGTTGCTGCGTCCTTCCAGTCCGCTGAAGACGGGGGAAAGCGGAGGTTGCACAAAACCGTGCAACCTTTCAGTTCCGCCGCCGCTTTTTCGGAGGAAGAATCCTCCGGAAAGGAGCAGGAACATGGTACTCAAGGCAATTGGAAAATTCATAGACACGCTGCCGATTGCGGATCTGCTTTCGCAGGAGGAGGCACTGGCGGACACCGTTGTATTTGAAGTTGATCGCTGCTACAATGGGATGGATCTGTCGGAATTTGCATTCTATATGCGTGGTGTGACGGAATCGGGCGGCGAAACGCTTGCGGAGCTTGCAAAGGAAGTGGATGCGGAGGTCATCCGTCTGTACTGGAATGTCGGACTGGATTTCACGACCGAGGCAGGAGAGCTTGCACTGGATCTGTTTGCGTGCGATGCTGCGGAAGCGGAGGCTGCACCCTCCCATGTCATCCGCTACCAGCTGCCGTGTGTGAAGGTGAGGGGACTGCCGGAGAGCGAAACCGTTCTGGAAACCCACAGCTACACGGATTTTCTCATGCAGGTCAAGGAAACGGCAAACGACGCCATTGCGATCATCGAAAAGATGGTCAAGGATTTTGAGGATGAGCTTGTCGATTATGAGGCTCATGTCGCACAGCTGGAACGTGATGTCAGGGCGAATACCGAAGCAATTGCGGCACTTACGCCCATTGTGACACTCACGCAGAGCGAATTCGACGCACTGGAGGAGCCGCAGGACGGTACGCTGTATGTTGTGAAACAGGATGCCTGATGCGATAAGGAGAAAGCCCTGTCATGCGGACGTGGCTTCTGTCTGTCGAAGCCCTCAAAATGGGGAGTGGGGCGAAAGCCCCACAGAGAGGTTCGGGGACGAAGTCCCCGAACGATAGCCCCTCCCCTTGGGGAGGGGTTGGGGTGGGGGCAATGACAGGATGCCTATCTCTAAGAAAAAAAGACTTTTTCTACAAGCTGTGCCCTGTCATGCGGACGGGGCATTTTTCTGCTCGGATTCTCTCTGCAATTTTCTGTGAAATCCCCGCATAACACTTGACTTTTCCTTGCAATTATGGCATAATTAGGTTATCAATATAACGGAAAGTCTGCACTCTTTCCAAATACATGAGAGGAGCAAAATTATGCTGAAAAGAATTACAGGCGGCATTGTTGCCGCAGTGATGCTGACCGCATCGCTCGGCACGGTCGGCTATCCGGACGCCGTACAGAATGCGTCTGCCGCAGATAACCCCAATTATGCCGAAGCACTCCAGAAAGGTCTGTTTTTCTATGAGTGCCAGCAGGCAGGACCGCTGCCGGAATGGAACAGAGTTGAATGGCGTGCCGATTCGACCATGATCGACGAAATTCAAGGCGGCTGGTACGATGCCGGCGACCATGTCAAGTTCAATTTGCCCATGGCGTTCACTGCGTCCATGATGGCGTGGGGTTTGTATCAGTATCCCGACGGTCTGGAAAAATGCGGGGAACTTGATACCTATGTCAACAACCTCGAATTCGTTATGGACTATCTCAAAGCCTGTGATCTCGGTGATGAGATCGTATTCCAGGTCGGAAACGGTACCATGGACCATACATGGTGGGGACCGGTGGAGATGTATGAGTACGGTATGAAGGATCAGGGCAATTCCTATGAGGCGTCCCGTGCCATTCTCAAATCCTCCGACGGATGCTCCGCTGTATTCGGCGGCATGGCGGCGGCACTTGCAGCCGGCTACTGTGCACTCGACGGCAGGGTGGATGATGCGAAGCGTGAGGGCTACCTTGCTTCTGCTGAAAATATGTTCAAGCTGGCGGATGCCTCCAAGAGTGATGCCGTGTACAACGACAGCAACGCCTCCGGATTCTATCGCTCCAGCCACTTCTATGATGAGCTGTTCTATTCTTCCAACTGGCTGTATATCGCAACGGGCGACAAGGCATATCTGGATAAGGCAACAAGCTACATCCCGAATCTTGACAAGGAGCTGGGACAGGATGTCCTGAAGTACACATGGGCACACTGTTGGGATGATACCATGCAGGGTGCAATGCTGCTGTATGCAATCAACAGCAAGGAGGTAAACTACATCAACCATGTCGAAAAGCACCTGAAATACTGGCTCAACGATGTATCCGAGCTGCCCGGCGGTCTTCGCTGGAACACCACATGGGGCTGTCTGCGTTATCCGCTGAACACCGGTTTCCTTGCAGCTGTTGCAAGCGATACCATCCTTGCTGATAAGGATACCTCCGCTTATGAGGAATTCTACAAGGAACAGATCGACTATGTTCTGGGCAATAATCCCCTCAATCTCAGCTACATGGTAGGATACGGCGAGAAATATCCGCTCAACCCCCACCACAGAACCGCACACGGTTCATGGAAGAACGATCTGGCAATTCCGGAAAAGAACCGCCACATTCTTTATGGTGCACTTGCCGGCGGCCCGAATCAGGACGGCAGCTATGAGGATGACCGTCAGAACTACATCAACAACGAGGTTGCCGATGACTATAATGCAGGTCTGACTGCACTGCTGTGCAAGATGGTGGATGTATACGGCGGTGAAACCGACCCGAATTTCCCCGAAAAGGAAGCACACGACGGCCCCGAGGTTTTCGTGGAAGCACTTGCGAAGGACAACACCTCCGGCGGTGTGACGCTGAGCTTGAAGGTTACCAACCACACCGCATGGCCGGCAAGAGTGGTAGACAATGTTTCCTACCGTTACTTCATGGATCTTTCCGAAATGATCGAAGCAGGCTATTCCGCAAGCGATCTGGTCGTTCGTGTCGATCGTGATCAGGCGGCAATGTATTCCGGCGAGGGCGTCAAGCCCGTGGAAATTTCCGAGCCGAAGCAGTATGACGGCAACATCTACTACATCGAAGTCACCTATCCCGACGGACGTGTAGCACTTCCGATCTCCGAGGGCAGACATCAGTGCGAACTGATGCTGGCACTGGTATATCCCAATTACGGCACTGGCTGGGATGCAACAAATGACTTTTCCAACGAGGAGCTTCTGGGTTCCGAAGATCCGATCGTGACGAAGAACATTCCCGTTTATGTGGACGGCAAGCTGTATTACGGCACGGAGCCGGATGGTACGACCGCAAACGGCGACGCGGACATTGAACCGTCACCTGAAACACCCACGACAGAACCCCCGACAACTGAGCCTCCTACGACAGAACCTCCCACGACGGAGCCTGCTCCGACGCCCGAAAACCTGTACGGCGATGCGGACTGCAGCGGCGTTGTGGATATTCTGGACATCATCGTACTGAACAAAAATCTCCTTGGCGTGGGCGAGCTGACGGATGAGGGCAAGGCAAATGCCGATGTTGACCGCAGCGGCAAGCCCGATGCGTCGGATTCGCTGAATATCATGAAATTCCTCGTTAAGCTGATTCAGAAACTGCCGGTGAAGTAATCGACAGGGAAACGCCTAAGAAGAAACAAACTAACACCCGAGATTTTTCTCGGGTGTTTTTTGATGCACGTTGGCACACAGCGAATATTCCCCCAAAAATCGGATACACTATCAGCAAAATCCATTGACGGAGGTGCACCATATGTCAAAACAGATCCGTTCCAGCATCAGACTGGAACACGCTCCTGCCATCCATAGCTTTGCCTGCATCGTCGGGCAGAAGGAGGGCGAAGGCCCGATGGGGGAATGCTTTGACCGTATTGAACAGGATCCCTATTTCGGTGAAGAAACATGGGAACAGGCGGAGAGCCGCCTGCAGGCAGATACCCTGCAGCTTGCCTTGGAAAAGGGGAACCTCCAGCCTGCTGCACTCGACTGCATCATTGCAGGCGACCTCGTCAACCAGTGTACCAGCTCCACATTTGCTCTGCGATCGCTGGGCGTGCCGTTTCTCGGCGTGTACGGGGCGTGTTCCACCATGGCGGAAAGCCTGCTCGTTGCGTCACTTCTTGTGGACGGCGGATTCTGCCAAAATGCCGCCGCCGTGACCTCCTCCCACTTCTCGACAGCGGAGCGGCAGTTTCGATTTCCCCTGTCCTACGGCGGTCAGCGAACTCCCACCTCTCAGTGGACGTGCACGGCATCGGGTGCCGTGGTGGTGTCCGCCGAGGGAGATGCCCCACGCCTGCAAGGTGCGTGCATCGGAAAGATCGTTGACTACGGTATCACCGATGCCAACAACATGGGAGCTGCCATGGCACCGGCAGCGGCGGACACGATTTTCCGCTATTTGCAGGACACAAGGACAACCCCCGACGATTATGACATGATCGTGACGGGTGATCTGGGGAATATCGGTTCAGCACTTCTGCTTGATCTGCTGAAAGCACAGGGTGTGGATATTTCCGCACAGCATCATGACTGCGGTGCAATGATGTTTGATGAGCATTCGCAGGACACACACGCAGGAGGTTCGGGCTGCGGCTGTGCGGGAAGTCTGCTCTGCGGGCATTTTCTGCCAATGCTGAAGCGTGGGGAGATCCGCCGCATTCTCTTTGCAGCAACGGGAGCATTGCTCTCGCCGATGTCCTCGCAGCAGGGGGAGAGCATTCCCGGGATTTCCCATCTTGTGGAAATTACAGCGGAGGAGGTGTAGTCATGTTTGCAGATTTATTGAAAGCATTTCTGGTGGGAGGTGCGATCTGTGCCGTCGGTCAGGTGCTGATCGACTACACGAAGCTTACCCCTGCACGCATTCTGACTTCGTTCGTGGTCATCGGCGTGATTCTGTCGGCATTCGGGTGGTACGAGCCGCTGGTGGAATTTGCCGGTGCAGGGGCAAGCGTGCCGCTTACGGGCTTTGGCAATCTGCTGGCAAAGGGTGTGCGTGAGGCGATCGGCGAGGACGGTGCACTCGGCATTGTCACTGGCGGTTTGACATCCGCCGCAGGCGGTGTTACGGCGGCACTTGTTGCAGGACTTCTGGCGGCGGCGTGCTTTAAAAAGAGAATGAAGCGATAGCCTGCGGACAAGGAAACCCCGTTTCCCTTTTACGGGGAAACGGGGCAGCTTGTCTAAAAAGTGAATTTTAGTATTCATTCAGCCCGCCTGCGGCGGGCTGAAGAACGTATTTAAGAGCTTTTATGCCAAAAACCGTTCCCTTTTACAAGAGAACGGTTTTGTTTTGACTTATTCGAGAGAATTGCCGTCAGCGTCAGTTGTGATCTTAGCACCGCACAGGATCATGATACCTTCGATCACGCCCCACCAGCCGCCTACACCGCAAGTTAACAATGTAACAACGATCTGAATGATAGCGATCTTTGTGTAGCCAAGATAGAAACGATGTACACCGAATGCACCCAGCAGAATGCCGAGTATACCAGCAGTCATTTTAGATTTCATAGTAAATCCTCCTCATGAATGTGAATGAAATGTAAACCAAATACGGTATATCTTATTATACCAACATATAGAATATTTGTCAATCTGTATTTTCGACAAAAAACGCAACGATTTTCTATAGTAATATACAAAAATGTACCCGTAATTACTGATTCAGCGTGCCGTGGGAGAGGGATTTGAGGTAGGCGTTGATGAATCCGTCAATGTCGCCGTCCATGACGGCATTGATGTTGCCGTTTTCAAAGCCCGTGCGGTGATCCTTTGCCAGTGTATACGGCATGAATACATAGGAACGGATCTGTGCACCCCATGCGATTTCCTTCTGTACGCCCTTGATGTCGGAAATCTTGTCCAGATGCTCACGCTCCTTGATCTCCACGAGCTTGGAACGCAGCATACGCATTGCGTATTCACGGTTCTGGTGCTGGCTTCGCTGCGTCTGGCAGGAAACCACAATGCCCGTCGGAATGTGCGTGATACGGATCGCAGATTCCGTCTTGTTGACGTGCTGACCGCCCGCACCGCTGGAACGGTAGGTATCCACCTTCAGATCCTCTGCACGGATGTCGATCTCTACGTCGTCGTCAATTTCCGGCATGACCTCCAGTGCCGCAAAGGATGTGTGTCGTCTGCCCGAGGAATCAAACGGGGAAACACGCACCAGACGATGCACACCCGCTTCGGACTTGAGGTAGCCGTAGGCATTTACGCCCTCTACCATGATGGACGCACTTTTGAGTCCCGCTTCTTCGCCGTCGAGATAGTCCAGCAGCTGCACCTTGAAATTGTGACGCTCTGCCCAGCGGTTGTACATACGGTAGAGCATTTCCGCCCAATCCTGTGCCTCCGTGCCGCCCGCACCTGCGTGGAATGTCAGAATGGCATTCTTGCCGTCGTATTCGCCCGAAAGCAGCGTTTCGAGGTTCTTGTCCTCCAGCTCCTGCTTGAATGCGGCGATCTCGCTGACGATCTCCGCCTGCATATCCTCATCTTCTTCCTCCATGCACATTTCGATCATGGTGAGGATGTCCTCCAGCTTTTCTTGCATTTTCTCATAGCCCGAAATGCGGTTTTCGAGCTGCTTGGTCTTTTGCAGCACCTTCTGGGAATTTTCAAGATCGCTCCAGAAATCATCCGCAGCTGCCAGCTTGTGAAGCTCCTCCACTTCCTCCTGTGCTTTTTTGATATTCAGAACTTCACCCAGTTCCGCAAGATCCTTGCGGTAGCCGGTCATTTCCACTCTCAGTTCGTCCAGTAAAATCATAGGTTTCTCCCTTTCTTACGATATTCTGCTGTTTTCATACTTAATACTATTATACACTGTTTCATGCACAATTGCAAGCCCTTTTTGCGATTCTCCTGTGAAATCAATGATGAGTCCTGTGACTGTTCAGCAGGAGAGAAAAAATTTTTGAAAAAACCCTTGACAAATATTTCTGTGTATGATATACTATAACTGTACTACAACGGATAATACAGTTGAAATACTATCCGGAAAGGAGGAATCGTATGTTTGACATTGATCTGATGAGCCGGACGCCCATTTACGAGCAGCTTTACAAGAAGGTGGTGGAGCTGATTCTCAAGGGCGTACTGCACGAGCAGGATAAACTGCCGAGCGTACGCAGTCTGGCGACCGATCTGAGCGTGAATCCGAACACGGTTGCGAAGGCATACAATCTGCTGGAGCGTGACAAGATCATTTATTCTCTGGCGGGGCGTGGCAGCTTTGTGGCAAAGCCCGACAAGCTGCTGGCACAGGAGCATATTCTGGAGAGCTACGACACTGCGGTGACAGAGGCTCTGGATATGGGAATCGAACGGACAACGCTCATCACAAGAATGGACAACATCATAGAGGAGAGAAGTAAGGAGGAAACGCCATGATGACATTAAAAGGGGTAACCAAAAAATTCGGCGATTTTACAGCACTTGACGGCGTGGATCTCGAGATTCCCAAGGGCACGGCATTCGGTCTGCTTGGCTCAAACGGTGCGGGCAAGTCCACGATCCTTCGTCTGTTCAGCGGTATTTACCGGCAGGAAGGCGGAGAAGTGCTGATCGACAACGAACCGGTATATGACAATGTAACTGCAAAGCAGAAGGTGTTTTTCATCAACGATGAAACGGTGCAGTTCGGCGGATTTACGCTCATAGAGCTGAAGAATTACTACAAGCAGTTCTATCCGGATTTTTCGGAGGAAATTTTCAGCAAGCTGCAGAAAATCATCAAACTGCCGCTGAACAAGAAGATCAGCACATTCTCAAAGGGTATGAAGCGTCAGGCGATCGTAATTGTGGGCATTGCCTGCTGCACGCCGTACCTGCTGCTGGACGAGGCATTTGACGGACTGGATCCGACGATGCGTATCATCGTCAAGAAAATGATCGTGGATGCGATGTGCGAGAGGGAGCTGACGGTTGTCATTTCTTCCCACAATCTCAAGGAGATCAACGAAATGTGCGATACTGCCGCACTGCTCCATCACGGAAAGATCGTGTTCAACCGTGAGCTTGACAGCTTCAAGGGCAATATCCACAAGATTCAGGTGGTGTTCGCCGACAGAGAACGTGTATTCACGAAGGAGGATTTCAAGGATATGCCTGAGATCCTGCATTTCTCAAACAATCAGAGTATTTATCACATCATTGCAAAGGGTGACGAGGCAACCGTCCGCAAGGCACTTGCACCCTATGATCCCATTGTGGCAGATCTGATTCCGCTGTCATTGCAGGAACTGTTTATCTACGAACTGGAGGTGCTTGGCTATGACAGCAAGGTCTTTGCTTAAATCCATTCCTGCACGCAATATGAAAAGCACTGTGGGACAGAACAAGAAACTCATGATCGTCATGTGCATCCTGCAGGTGTTGGGCATTCCCCTGATGATAACGGCAGGAATCGTGGAATTGTGGCAGGAATCCGTAATTAACAGAGAGGGTTTGGTGCATGACAGCATACCGCAAATTAATACGGAAATGTACATCGTCCTCGGTGCGATCTGCTTTGGAATTGTAGTGGTTCTGGGCATGGCGGCGGCGATCTCTGTTTTTCATGAGCTTTGGAAGAAAACCGACGTGGATATGACCTACGCACTTCCCATGACGGGAAACCAGCGTTTTTTCAGCCATTATTTCGCAGGCAGCATCGTGTATCTTCTGCCTTATATCGGAGCAGTACTGCTCGGATGGATCGTTCTGGTAGGCGGCAGCTTTGCCATTGATTTTGATTACATGGGATCCACGCACATGGAATTTCTGGGTGAAGCGTCCAAATATTACCTGCTTGCGAGCCTTGGTATGTTCCTGCTGATGTGGATGTACTACACCACAACGGTGCTGATCACTGCCTGCTGCGGTACGCTCTTTGAGAGCATTTACACTTCCTTCCTGCTCAACTGTCTGGTACCCGGTACCTTTGCGGCAGTGCTGGCGTTCATCTGCGATAATATCCTCGAGTTCAGCTTTGAATATCTCTGGCAGCCCATTGGCTACATGAGCCCCATCGGCGGTCTGATCTATCTGTTCTATCTGCTCTTTGGCAGTGAAATCCACTATGCCGGATGGGGTACCATTGATGCAACACAGGCAATCGATCATGGTCTGATTCCGGCATTCATCCGCTGGGCAGTGGTCATTGCAGTCATCACGGCGGTATCCCTGATCGCTGCATGGCAGCTCTACAAACGCCGCAAGGCAGAATCCGTTTCCAAGCCCTTTGTATTCGTTGGCGTGTACTACCTCATGCTCACAGCCCTCACCGTGCTGATCCTCTGTCTGATGACAACGGACGCATACGGGCCGGTTCTGGTGTTCAGTGCGGTCATCTACTTCCTGATGGAGGTTGTCCGCAAGAGAGGCTTCCGGAAATTCTGGGTTTCCGCAATCACCTATGTGCTCACCGTTGCACTGACACTTGGTATGTTCGCCGCAGTGATTAAAACGGATGTATTCGGTACGGTTTATCGTGTTCCCGCTGCAGCTTCCATCAGCTCTGTAAGGGTGGATATCTATGACTATGACACAGATCAGGATCTCATGTTGGAATACACCGACAAGGACGTGATCAACGCCATTCGTGAGATCCACAAGGACATTGCCGATGATATGAAGCAATACGGCAATACGACGACGGAGATAAACGAAAAGATCAAGGAGCTGGATTTCAAGGCTCTGGAGTATTCTGAAGAAGTGTCTTACGATGAAACTTCAGGCAGCGAATATTCAATGGGTTACAGCTATCATCAGGTGGATCCTGAGGATATGGACATAGGTCGTTCATACTACTATGAGTACGATGATTGGGGCGGAATCGAAAAACGGTACCATGAGTACGCCCGTGCAAAGACTGTCAGACTGACCTACTACACCCATATGGGCAGCACGGTGTATCGTTATTACGAAGTCAATCCCGACCAGTATGCCAAGCTTATGACGCTGCTGTACGGCACGGAGCTGTATGCAAAGGCAGTAGCCGACGCACTGGTGGAAACCCTGAAGTTACATCTTCAGGAATATGTGACGGAGGAGGATTACCTGCTCCCGAACCGTGTGTTCCTGACCATGGAATACTCCGATAGTACAACTGCCCAGCAGGCTCTCTGGATCAATGACGGTGAAACATTGCTGAAAAAGATCAGGGAATGCTATTACAACGATCTGAAAAACATGAAGAACGGCGAACAGCTCACCTGCGGTCTTTATGGCACCATCTATCATTATCCGATCTGGAATGCCTGCACGGAAACCATCGCTCTGCTGGAAAGCTACGGCTTCCGTTCGTTCACGGCAACCGAGAAATTTGAAATTCCCAATTTGGAAAATTCAGTCCAGATCAATAATTACACTCCCAACGCTACACTGAATGTACAGATCTATGCTCCTGGCGATTATGTCAGTGCCTCCATGGATTATAAAACAGTGATCAGTTCGGGACAGCCTGTATATGTAAGAGAAAACAGTCAGTCCTATGAAGAAACCTACTACTGCTTCTCCCATATCAATATGCGTGAGACATATCCCGAGCTGTACGATCTGCTTTCCGTTGCAGTGGATAGATACTACAGCACCGAGGATTGCTATATGCTGGTTGTGAATGGCGAATGGTATGCGATCCCGAACGAGTATGCAGAACTTGCCGAGGCAGTGATTGCACTTCCGAAGGGATATGCGGATGATAAGCTGTCTGAAATTGCAGATTATTTTGATAGCGACGCTTATTCGGCTGCATAATACACAGGGAAACCGCTGCAGGTGACTGCGGCGGTTTTTCCGTGTGCAGGGGATTTCTGCTACAGATTCTTCTCCAGAAATTCACGCATACCCTGTTCGGCAATTTCCTCATCCGCACCGCTTATGGTGACGGTGATGGTATCGCCGCATTTCACGCCCATACCCATGAGTGCCATGAGCTTCGTGCAAACGGCACTCTTTTCGCCTTTTGTGATGGTGATCTCGCTTTCATACATCTTTGCTGTTTTCGCAAGCATTCCCGCAGGTCTTGCGTGAATGCCCAGCTCGTCTTTGATCGTGTAGGAAAATGTTCTCATTCGGCTCACCTCCCCTCGTTGTTAGTTTAAGGATCGTGCATAAAGAGTCGCCCTCCCCCTGACCCCCTCCCTAAAGGGAGGGGGCATAGATGGGGGGTCTGCGACCCCTCCACCCCCGAAGGGACTGTGCCCCTTCGCCCAGTTAAGCTGACACGTTCCCCTCGTTGAAATCGTGCATCGGCTCTCTGCCGTAAATTTCCGTCATGCGGCGGATCTCCCTGCAAAGTGCATCCCCCATGTCGTCACGCCGCATCCGCCACTGCCAGTTGTCCCCGACGGTTGCGGGCGTGTTCATTCGGGCGAAAGCCCCAAGCCCCAGCCAGTCCTGCATGGGGATGATGCACAGATCTGCCCTGCTTCGGAAAAGCAGCCCGATGAACGATTTGTGCAGTTCCCCGTCGGGCGTGTATCGGTCGCAGAGGTATTCCCTTGCAAGCAGGCGTTCCGTTTCGGGGATTTCCGCAAACCATGCGGCGATCGTCTGGTTGTCATGTGTACCCGTGTAGGCAACGCAGTGTTCGGTGTAGTTGTGGGGCAGGTAGTCGCTCTGATTGCCCGTGTCACGGGAATCGAACGCAAATTCCAGCACCTTCATGTTCGGAAATCCGCAGTCTTTGACAAGCTGTCTGACCGAATCCGTCATGAATCCCAGATCCTCCGCAATGACCTCCTGCTTTCCGAGTGCTGCTTCTGCAGCACGGAAAAGCTCCGTGCGGGGGCCTTTCTCCCACCTGCCGTTCACGGCAGTTTTTTCACCGTAGGGAATGGCGTAGTATTCATCAAAGCCACGGAAATGGTCGATCCGCACTGCATCATACAAGCGGAAACAATGTGCCAGTCGGGAGATCCACCATGCATAGCCCGTTTTGCGGTGCATTTCCCAGTCGTAGAGGGGATTGCCCCAGAGCTGCCC
>JAZOBK010000047.1:0-7293 GCA_045595985.1 Oscillospiraceae bacterium | reverse complement strand
TGTAACGAGAGAATACGGACCTACAGAACGTGCATGGATCTTATCATCAACGAGGTGGTGGAGCTTGAGGTAGTACATATAACCTACGGTTACCTTATTGTCAAACTTTTCGCCCGTACGGCCGTCATACAGTGTGAACTTGCCGTCCTCGGACATTTCCAGAGCCTTGGGGTTGATGACCTTATCCATCTGGTTGAGTTCGAACATTTCATTGCGATAGGGGGTATTTCTTTCATTTGCTTCACGGAAGCAGGCACGGATATCTGCCTCATGTGCACCGTCGAATACGGGAGTCATAATGTGCCATCCGAGTGCCTTTGCGGACATACCCAGATGTACTTCAAGCACCTGACCGATGTTCATACGGGACGGTACGCCCAAGGGGTTGAGTACGATATCCAGCGGTGTGCCATCGGGCAGGAACGGCATATCCTCCTCGGGGAGAATACGGGAAACTACACCCTTGTTACCGTGACGGCCTGCCATCTTGTCGCCGACAGAGATCTTACGCTTCTGGGCGATGTAGCAGCGAACCAGCTTGTTAACGCCGGGTGACAGCTCATCGCAGTTTTCACGGGTGAAAATCTTTACATCTATAATAACGCCGCCTTCGCCGTGCGGGACCTTCAGGGAGTTGTCACGCACTTCGCGAGCCTTTTCGCCGAAGATGGCACGCAGCAGACGTTCTTCTGCAGTCAGTTCGGTTTCACCCTTGGGAGTAACCTTACCAACCAGAATGTCACCGGCATGAACTTCCGCACCGATGCGGATGATGCCGTTTTCGTCGAGGTTCTTGAGGGAATCATCGCCGACATTGGGAATGTCACGGGTGATTTCTTCCGGTCCGAGCTTGGTGTCACGACATTCCAGTTCATATTCTTCAATATGAATAGAGGTGAACACATCCTCACGGACAAGACGTTCGTTGAGCAGTACAGCGTCCTCGTAGTTGTAGCCTTCCCATGTCATGAAGCCGATGAGGGCATTCTTGCCGAGTGCGATCTCGCCGTCAGCAGTAGCCGGACCGTCGGCAAGAACCTGTCCCTTGCGGACGGTTTCGCCAACATTGACGATCGGTCTCTGGTTCACACAGGTATCCTGGTTGGAACGCTTGAACTTGATCAGGTGATAGGTGTGATCGAGTTTCTGATTGTCCTGGATCACGATCTTATCAGCGGAAACAAAAGTAACAACGCCGTCGGTTTCGGAAAGTACGCATACGCCGGAATCCACAGCAGCCTTATACTCCATACCGGTGCCGACAAACGGACGCTCGGTTCTCAGGAGCGGTACAGCCTGACGCTGCATATTCGCACCCATGAGTGCACGGTTTGCGTCATCGTTTTCAAGGAACGGGATCATTGCCGTAGCGACGGAAACTACCATCTTCGGTGAAACGTCCATGAAATCAACCTTACTGTTCTCGCACTCAAGGATCTTGTCACGATAACGTGCATTTACCTTGGCACGGGCAAACTTGCCTTCTTCGGTGAGCGGCTCGTTCGCCTGAGCGACAATATACAGATCCTCCATGTCGGCGGACATATAAACAACTTCGTCGGTAACAACGCCTGTTTCCTTATCCACACGACGGTAGGGAGCTTCAATGAAGCCGTACTCGTTGATTCTTGCGAAAGTTGCGAGGTAAGAAATCAGACCGATGTTCGGACCTTCGGGGGTTTCGATGGGACACATTCTGCCGTAGTGGCTGTAGTGTACGTCACGCACCTCAAATCCGGCTCTGTCACGGGAAAGACCGCCGGGACCGAGAGCGGAAAGACGACGCTTATGGGTAAGCTCGGCAAGGGGATTGTTCTGATCCATGAACTGGGACAGGGGGGAGGAGCAGAAGAATTCCTTCACCTGAGAAGTGATCGGGCGGATATTTACCAGTGCCTGTGGTGTCACCACTTCCATATCCTGAGCCTGAATGTTCATACGCTCACGGATACTGCGTTCCATTCTTGCGAAACCTGTACGCATGGTGTTCTGGAGCAGCTCACCAACGCAGCGGATACGACGGTTGCCCAGATGGTCGATGTCATCCGTTGTGCCGACGCCCTCGCAAAGGTTGAGGAAGTAGCTGACTGTTGCATAAATGTCGTCCAGAGTGATGTGGTTGGGAACCAGTTCCTCCGCACGCTTTTTAATGACTTCCTTGAGATCTTCCGGAGCAGTGTTGTCCAGGATCTCACAGAGCACGGGGAAGCTTACCTTTTCATTGATGCCGCATTCTGCCGGATCGAAATCCACATAGCCTGCAAGATCAACCATGCCGTTGCCGAGGATCTTGATCTCCTTTTCCACCATGCGGATGGAGGTCTGTCCCTGCTCGTTCTGGTAGTATTCCTTGGATTCTACAGTGATGAATGCTTCGAATACACCTGCCTGCTCGATCTCATTTGCCTTCTCTGCGGAAATAACCTCGCCTGCATCCGCAAGAACCTCGCCGGTTCTTGTGTTGACAACGGGCTTGGTCAGCTGGTGTCCTGTCAGACGGGAAGCAATGCCCAGCTTCTTATTGTACTTGAAGCGGCCGAACTTGCACAGATCATAACGTCTGGGATCAAAGAACAGGTTGTTCAGGTGCTGCTGTGCACTCTCAACTGTCGGAGGCTCGCCGGGACGAAGCTTCTTGTAAACCTCAATCAGAGCGTCCTCTATATTTTTAGCGGTGGTATCCTTCTGGAGAATGGTCTGATACAGACGCTCGTCAGTTCCGAACTTCTCCTGGATCTCCTCGTCGGTACCAAGACCGATGGAGCGGATGAAAGTGGTCAGCGGGATCTTACGATTCTTGTCGATGCGTACATACACCACATCGTTGGAATCCATCTCGTATTCCAGCCATGCACCACGGTTCGGGATAATGGTGGACTTGAACAGCTCCTTGCCGGTCTTGTCCTTTTCCATATCATAATAAACACCGGGGGAACGAACCAGCTGGGAAACGATAACACGCTCTGCACCGTTGATTACAAATGTGCCGCTCTCTGTCATCAGCGGGAAATCTCCCATGAAAATTTCACTTTCCTTGAGCTCACCCGTTTCCTTGTTCCAGAGTTTAGCAGTTACACGCAGGGGGGATGCATAGGTAGCCTGATGATCCTTAGCCTCTGCGATTGTGTACTTCAGGTTGTCGTCGTCAAAGCGGTAGCCGGTAAATGTCAGCACCAGATTACCATTGTAATCCGTTGCGGAAAAGTCACGGAAAACTTCCTGCAGACCCTCTTCTCTGAACCAGTTATAAGAATTCTTCTGAATCTCAATCAGGTTCGGCATATCGAGGACTTCGTTGATCTTTCCGAAGCTCATTCTGACATTCTTACCAAGCTGTTTGGCAGTCACATTCACCATAGGCGGATACCTCCTTAGAATTTTTACAGCGTCGGCGGCACTGCCGCTTCCGCGTGCATAGGATTCTTGAAAATTTGTATACCAAAAATTCAAAACAGCACTTGACAAATGCGGATGAATATGATATACTATTGTACAAATAAGCATAAATCGCCATTATGATACATTATATAATTATATTACATATTATATAGTTTGTCAAGTGATTCCCAAATTTTTGTAGGTTCGCCTAATTTTTCGAATAGGATTCCGCTGCATTTTGTCCATTCGGACAAGTGCATTTTTTTATGTGATTCGGAACTGCAAAATGCGGCAAAAACTTCCTAAAAATAAAGTGGGAAATCGGTTCTGCCGGCATGATTTTCTTTTCGGAAACCCTTGGAATGCCCGCCGTATTGCCGATGCTGCAGATTTTATATGCAAAAGGAACAAGAAACGACTTTTTGGAAGGCGGAATCTGTGTTTCTTCGCAAAAATTGAGAAAAACTATTGACAAGCCCTTTGATTTGGTGTATAATATCATGGTATGCGGTGTAAACCCGTATAACATTTCTTGAAAAGGAGGATACGAGATGCCAACATTTAACCAGCTCGTACGCAAGGGCAGAAAGATGCAGGAGAGTAAGTCTACAGCTCCGGCTTTGCAGAAGGGTTACAATGCAAAGAAGAAGGTGCAGATCGACCAGAGTGCTCCGCAGAAGAGAGGCGTATGCACAGTTGTTAAGACAACAACTCCGAAGAAGCCGAACTCTGCTATGCGTAAGATCGCAAGAGTTAAGCTGACGAACGGCTACGAGGTTACATCTTACATTCCCGGTATCGGTCACAACCTGCAGGAACATAGCGTGGTTCTGATCCGTGGCGGACGTGTAAAGGACCTTCCCGGTGTGCGTTACCACATCATCCGTGGTGCACTCGATGCTCAGGGTGTAGCTAACAGACAGCAGGCACGTTCTAAGTACGGTGCCAAGAGACCGAAGGCAGGCAAGAAGAAGTAATTCACTGCTGTATTGCTGAAAGGTCAAACAAATTTATTTCGAATGAATCAGGATTACCACAGGATAAATGTGGAGATTTTTCATATAGATTATGCGAAATCCTCTGCATTGGTCTTGACGTGCCTGCTGCAAATGCAGGACGAGTACCTATGAATTCATGAATGCAATGTGAAGGAGGGAAGCGAAATGCCAAGAAGAGGTAAAATCGCAAAGCGTGATGTACTGCTCGATCCCGTATATAATTCCAAGCTTGTAACACGTCTGATCAACAACGTGATGCTGGATGGTAAGAAGGGTGTCGCACAGAAGATCGTTTATGGTGCATTTGATATTGTCGCTGAAAAGACAGGCAGAGATGCACTGGAAGTTTTCGAAGAGGCTATGGAAAATATCATGCCTCAGCTGGAAGTTAAGGCACGCCGCCTCGGTGGTGCAACTTATCAGGTTCCGATGGAAGTTCGTCCGGACAGAAAGCAGACTCTCGGTCTGAGATGGATTACAAAGTATTCCAGACTGCGTAACGAGAGAACTATGAAGGAAAGACTGGCCGGTGAAATTCTCGACGCACTCAACGGTGTTGGCGGTGCATGCAAGAAGCGTGACGATACACACAAGATGGCAGAAGCAAACAAGGCGTTTGCTCACTATCGTTGGTAATTCACCGGATCGTAAACCCGCTGATAAAGGAGATCGATTATGGCAAGAGATTGTTCACTGGAACGTACCAGAAATATCGGTATCATGGCACACATTGATGCCGGTAAGACCACAACCACAGAGCGTATTCTGTTCTATACCGGTGTAAACTATAAGATCGGTGAAACCCATGAGGGTGCCGCTACTATGGACTGGATGGAGCAGGAGCAGGAGAGAGGTATCACAATTACCTCCGCTGCTACAACAGCTTATTGGGCAGGTCACAGACTGAACATCATTGACACACCCGGACACGTTGACTTCACAGTAGAAGTTGAGCGTTCCCTGCGTGTACTTGACGGTTCTGTAACTGTACTGTGTGCAAAGGGCGGTGTTGAGCCTCAGTCCGAGACCGTTTGGAGACAGGCTGATAAGTACAAGGTACCAAGAATGGCTTATGTCAACAAGATGGATATTATGGGTGCGGATTTCTACCGTGTTGTAGAAATGATGCGTGACAGACTGAAGTGCAACGCAGTTCCGATTCAGCTGCCGATTGGTGCTGAAGAAACCTTCAAGGGTATTATCGACCTGGTTGAAATGAAGGCTTATGTTTATTACGATGACCTGGGCAAGGATATCCGTGTTGAGGAAATTCCCGCAGACATGGTTGAAAAGGCTGAGGAATATCGTGAGTCCCTGCTGGAGTGTGTAGCTGAGCAGGATGACGATCTGATGGAGAAGTATTTTGCAGGCGAGGAGCTCACAATCGAGGAGATCAAGACCTGCATCAGAAAGTCCTGTATTGCAAATACAATGGTTCCCGTAGTTTGCGGTACTTCTTATAAGAATAAGGGCGTACAGAAGCTGCTGGATGCAATTGTAGATTATATGCCCGCACCGACAGACGTTGATGACATTATGGGTGTTGACGTTGAAACAGGTGAGGAGAAGGTATGTCCTTCCTCTGACGATGCACCGTTTGCAGCTCTTGCATTCAAGATTGCAACCGACCCGTTCGTTGGTAAGCTGACATTCTTCCGTGTATATTCCGGCGTTCTCAATTCTGGTTCCGGCGTGCTGAACTCCACAAAGGGCAAGCATGAGAGAATTGGCCGTATCGTGCAGATGCACGCTAACAGCCGTAAGGAGCTGACAACAGTTTATTCCGGTGATATTGCAGCAGCAATCGGTCTGAAGCAGACCACAACCGGTGATACTCTGTGCGACGAAAATCATCCCGTAATCCTCGAGTCCATGGAATTCCCGGAGCCGGTTATCAATTTGGCGATCGAGCCGAAGACCAAGGCAGGTCAGGAGAAGATGGGCGTTGCTCTGGCAAAGCTGGCTGAAGAAGACCCGACATTCCGCACATGGACTGACGAGGAAACCGGTCAGACCATCATCGCAGGTATGGGTGAGCTTCACCTGGACATCATCGTAGACAGACTGCTGCGTGAGTTCAAGGTAGAGGCTAACGTAGGTGCTCCGCAGGTATCCTATAAGGAAACCATCAAGGGCTCTGCAGATGTTGATCACAAGTACAAGAAGCAGTCCGGTGGTAGCGGTCAGTACGGTCACGTTAAGATCCGTGTTACTCCGAATGAGTCTGGTAAGGGCTACGAGTTTGTTAACTCTGTAGTCGGCGGCTCCATTCCGAAGGAATATATTCCGGCTGTTGACGCAGGTATCAAGGGTGCTATGCAGGCTGGTGTACTTGCCGGCTATCAGGTAGTTGACGTTAAGGTTGAACTGTATGATGGTTCTTACCATGAAGTTGACTCTTCTGAAATGGCGTTTAAGATTGCAGGCTCCATGGCGTTCAAGGAAGCTATGCGTAAGGCAGAGCCGATCCTGATGGAGCCGATCATGAAGGTTGCAGTTATTGCTCCCGATGATTATCTGGGTAACGTAATCGGCGACCTGAGCTCCCGTCGTGGTGAGATTCAGGGTCAGGAAACAAGACCGGGTACCGTTCAGGTTGATGCACTGGTTCCGCTGTCCGAAATGTTCGGCTACTCCAACCAGCTGCGTTCCAACACACAGGGCCGTGGTCAGTATGCGATGGAACCTCACAGCTACAGAGAAGTTCCGAAGAGTATTGCCGAAGGTATCATGACTTCCAGAGGCAAAAAGGACTAATTAACCCCACATAAGTAAAATTATGTGTTTTCGCAGGTATTTTTTTCAAAAAACACTTGCAATTTGTGCAGCTATCTGGTATAATATATATATCATTATGCTGTAAAACAGTATTAAAAGGAGGAAACTTCCAATGGCAAAGGCAAAATTTGAACGTACC
>JAZOBK010000046.1:0-6270 GCA_045595985.1 Oscillospiraceae bacterium | reverse complement strand
CATACCTTTTCCGTGATGTAAGGCTCGGTTTCCAGGTAGTTGTCCAGCAGCTCTCTGTTGGCAAAGTCCATGATAAGGAAAGACCCGATGGGAGTCCCCTCCTCATTGGTGATCCCGCCGGCGCAGAGGACCTTGTGCTCCTCCATGACCTTCTTCATGTTTTCCAGGTGACGGGGGCGGACCTCCATGCGTCTTGCCAGGGCGTTGGGGTCTTTGCCGTCGTAGGCAGTGATGATAAACTGCATCCGCTTCTCCTCCTCTTCCACATTTTATAACTATGATACCACAGGCCTACACAGATAGGAAGGGCGTCTGACAGGTTCCACAAGATTTTCCGTCTGCCACAGGGCTTTTTCTGTATTGACATCTGCCAAACCCCGTCCTATAATAACCCCATAATCAAATATGGCACCAAACCGTTGAGGTGGAGATAACGGCGGCGATGCTCTTCCAGAGAGTCCGGGTGGCTGAGAGCCGGGCAGAAAACAAACCGTCAAATGGACCACTGAGGGCGCAGTCAAAGGCTTCGGCTGAGTATTCTGCGACGTGTTGGCATACGTCAGTTGCCGGGGATATGTTGGTATCCCGCAAAGTGCACAGCATCATGCTGTGAATCAAGGTGGCACCACGGATAAGTTTTATTCGTCCTTGACAGGTAGAGTATCTTTCTGTCAGGGGCTTTTTATTTTGCCCATGACGGAGAACGAACAATGTTTCATAGGAGGAATAACATGGTTCTGTTGACAAAACGTTGGCGATGCTTTGATGCTTACGGTGAACGAATGTAATTCAATTATAAAATGGAGGTTTATGTATGAAACACAATGGTTATGAGTTTGACAATTATTTCAAGAATCACCCCGATATGAATGGCTTTTTTGGAAAATACGGCGGTGCTTATGTATCCGAGGAGCTGCAAAAGGCAATGGCGGAAATTACGGAGGCATATTTCACAATTGCAAAGTCCAGTAAATTCATCGGCGACCTGAGAAGAATCCGCAAAGAATTTCAGGGCAGACCGACTCCCGTTTCCCACCTTGAGCGTCTTTCGGGAAGTCTGGGCAATGTTCAGCTCTATGTAAAGCGTGAGGATCTCAATCATACAGGTGCACATAAGCTCAATCACTGCATGGGAGAGGCACTCCTTGCCAAGTACATGGGCAAAAAGAAGGTCATTGCCGAAACGGGTGCAGGTCAGCATGGTGTGGCACTGGCAACAGCCGCGGCATATTTCGGGCTGGAATGTGACATCTACATGGGCAGTGTGGATATTAAGAAACAGGCTCCGAACGTTGCAAGAATGAAGATCCTCGGTGCAAATGTAGTGGAAGTTACCCACGGTCTGGCAACGCTCAAGGAGGCAGTCGACGCAGCATTTGAAGCATATACCAAGGAATACAAGGATGCCATCTACTGCATCGGCTCCGTGCTTGGTCCGCATCCGTTCCCGATGATGGTGCGTGACTTCCAGAGTGTTGTCGGTATTGAGGCAAGAGAGCAGTTTCTGGAAATGACGGGTGAACTTCCCGATGCCGTTGTTGCCTGCGTAGGCGGCGGTTCCAATGCAATGGGTATGTTCTCCGGTTTCCTCAACGATCCTGTTGAGATCTACGGCGTAGAGCCTCTTGGCAGGGGTACAACGTTGGGCGATCATGCTGCAAGCCTGAAGTATGGTACGGAAGGTATCATGCACGGCTTTAACAGCATCATGCTTAAGGATGAAAACGGTGATCCTGCTCCGGTTTATTCCGTGGCAAGCGGTCTGGACTATCCTTCTTCCGGTCCAGAGCACGCATATCTGCGTGATCTTGGCAGAGTCAAGTATGATGTGGTGGATGACGAAGAAACCATCGACGCATTCTTCAAGCTTTCCAGATTGGAAGGCATCATTCCTGCAATCGAAAGCTCCCATGCAGTGGCATTCGGTATGCGGCTTGCAAAGCAGATGGAACGCGGTTCCATCCTCATCTGTTTGTCCGGCAGAGGCGACAAGGATATGGATTATATCATTGAAAATTATGGCATTCGTTAAGGTAATATTAAAAACGGCTAATCACCCGATTAGCCGTTTTTTGCATTATTGATATTTTTTAAGTGCTCGCTCGAACAATCTGCGTATCTCATGATTACGGAGAGAGTCTTCTTCAGGCAGCTTTGCGGATTCTACAAATCCGCCCGCCATTCTTGCATGGCCTCCCCCGCTCCCCACGGATGATAAAGCCTCACTTGTGACTTTACCTGCGTGAACATAGGGTAATTCTGATCTTACCGAAAATTTATAGCCATCATCCCTGACATCATAGACGACACTGAATTCAATGATGTCCAATGCAAGGATAAAATCAGAGATCATTGCGACCAGCCCGTCACCACACGCAAATGGAACGCAGGCGTACCCTACATTTCCAAACACCTGTATGTTTTCAATGGCACTGCCGTATGCTTTGAGATCTGCAAATTCCAAGGTGTTGATCTTCATACGGTCAAGCATGGAATTGTCAGCGTAGGGGAAAAGCTTTGCATACATCTCCACATCAAGCTGTGTGAGTCCACGGGAGAAATCAGCGGTATCCATTTTCATGCCATATACAAGTGCGGATGCAACATTCTGTTCTGATTCCACATGATTGTCAAAATAATACTCAGCTATGATAGAGGCACACGCCCCTGCAATACGGACATCCCTGTAAAGATAATCGCATTTCTGAGATGTCGGATGGTGGTCAATGCACGCAATTTCATCCCCGATGATATCGGTGAGATTTGCATTGTATTTTTGTGAATCTACCGTGATGATCTTATCGGTTTCCTTCATATCCGTAAGTTCGTGTATGGATACCATTTCAATGCCGAAATTTTTGATCATTGCCTGTGCTGCCAGTTTTTCTGCTGTACCATCATGACAGATCACAGAACGGATCCCAAAATATTCCAGCAGTTTCTGTAAACCAAATGCAGAGGCAATTGCATCGGGATCGGGATAATTGTGCGTCTGTATATAAATTCTTTCGCCATTTTCACAGGACAGAATTTTGATAAGCTTTCGCAGATCTTTCATTTCGTCATTTCCTTTCAAGGTATTCTTCCGAATACTATTATTAACGCTATTGCCCCGCTTATAGCGGGGCAATACTGATATGATGACTAATTTGCAAAAAACAGCTTTTTCATTGCTGCCAGATCATATGCGTCGATACGGTCATCTTCGCACAAATTACCGTTTTCCCATGCTGTCAGTTCACCGGCATTGAGCAGGTAACGCTGCATCATGATAATATCGGTAATTGTAAATTCACCGTCATTATTTACATCGCCCTTTACTGCTTGCGGTACTGCAGCTTCATCCTTCTCGACCATTGAAAGAAGATAGGTCAGTGGAGAATTCCAGTAGATGGTGATCTCGTTTGTGGAGTAGCTCTCAGAATGATCCACAAAGCACTTTGCAGGAGGCGTGTTTGCCAGATATGCCTTAGCAGCACTATCCTCAAGGCTGGAGTTGACACCGCCTACCAGCATACCACCCATTGCCTTGCCAACTACCATGGAGGGTCTGTGGTGTGGATTCTGCGGAGATACTGTACCATAACCTGTTACATAGCATACAGCGTTAGGATTCTTGCCAAGGAGGTAGTTCAGCTGTGCAGCAGCAGCCGTTCTGTAGCTCGCATCACCTGTCAGTTCATATGCAAGAGCGAGAATGATACCGGAATTTGCCACTGTCATGTTGCTTCCCCAATTAAACTTGGAAATAGCCACGCCATATGGGCTATTCTTGGAGGTTTTCACAAACTTGTCAGCCTGAGTGAGAACATTACTCTTTGCAGTTGCATAAGCACTTGAGGATTTATCAATGCCATCCATTGTCAGAAGTGCAATGTTTCCATAGTCGCCTACCAATGCCCAGTCCAGTCCTTCCTTTGTAGACATACCACCAAGATTTGTCAGATAGGTCAGGTAGCTTTCTTCACCTGTAGCACGGTACATCTGTGCAGCTGCCCAGTAGCGTTCATCACGGTCAGAGGTATCCTCGTAAGAACCGGTGGTTACTTCCTCCGGATTTTTGAAGATAATATTCGGATTTGCTTCAAGGAATTTCCATGCGTTTTTTGCTGCTGTCAGGCAGGTGTTTGCAAAGTTTGCATCAATTTCCTTGTAGAACTCATATGCCAGTGCCATGGATGCACAGAAATCCGCAGTTGCAGTTGTGGAAATCGGAGTCACGATCAATGCACCGGTTTCCTTTTCAGGCATAATATAGCCCGGGAAATTTGCACAGGACACCTTATGATACACACCGCCGGAAGAAGCCTGCATTTTCAGCATCCATTCCAGCTCATAACGTGTTTCATCAAGAATATCCGGAACGCCGTTTCCGCTTTCGGGAATTCCCAGATCATCGCCGTAAAGCTCCGGATTTTCCTCATATGCATAGAGCAGGTCTGCGATGGATTTTGCAGCAGGTACGATATATCTGCCATAGTCACCTGCGTCATGCCATCCGCCGGTAACATCAATTGTCTGATTCGTGCCCAGAATGGTTGCCTTAGAAGTATGGCAGGCAACGTGACCGAATTCTGCATCCCTCACTTCGCAGCCGCATCTCTGGAGATACAGCATTCTGATGGAATCATCAAGCAGCTCCTTGTACACATCATCTGCAATTGTAAAGGTATAGGAATTATCCAAACCTTCGCAGGAAATATAGTAAGTGCCGGGTGCTGTTACAGAAGAAAAGTCACCCAGGAAATTGGTTTCGCCGGCACTTGAATTCTGGGTTTCACCATAAAGAGAACCCGTATGCACGACTGCTTTGGTGTCCGCATTGATTACGGAGAATTCCTTGGCGTTTGTAATCTCACGAAATGTTGCGATCTTCTCATCCGAGGGCTTGTAACCCACCTGATTGGTAATAATGTTGGGTGCATAAGGCATGGATGAATTGTAATTTACGTTGCTGTCATCAATCAGCTCCAGAACCACATTATCCAGATAAATGGTATGTGCCGGAAGTTCCTGTTTCTGATTGCCGCAGTTGAACACCAATTTCGCCATAACATCCGTTTCGGCTTCCATTGTAAATGTGTAGTCCACCTTCTGGGGTTCCGTCGTCAGGTCAAGACCCTTCCATGTGTATGCCTGATAGGTGCCGCCGTTCTGCTGAATCATTCCCTCAACAAAACGAGGTGTAGTGCAGGAGATTTCATAACTCAGACGGTACACACCATTCTGATAGAGCGGCACAATATCGTAGTACATCTGTACTGCATACGTTACGGTTCCAAGACTGTTGACTTTCAGTGCAAGACGACCGTTCTCTGTGGAAAGCGAACAATTTCCGCCGCTTTCCTTATAGGTCCCCCATCCCGATGTTCCGCCGTCAAATGTGCTGTTTGTGATCATGTTTTCCGCTGCGTTTACCAACGCTGCCCCCTCAGACAGCGGAAGCAGCGACATTGTCATGGCACAGACCACGGATAATGCGAGTGCTTTACATTTTGCTTTCATAATTTCCTCCTCTTTTGGGTTTACGGTCTGCTCCGCAGAAATTTCCACTTCATGCCCAATGGATACCTGCGGTGCATTTGAATGAATCTGAAAACAATTTCTGACCAAATTGTTTTCATACCTGTCATGCGGATGCACAACAGTACTTTGTATGCATTCATAAATTTATTATACAACATTTATCCGCTGAACACATTAAAATTTTGTATACTTTGTATTACGAAATATGTTTTGCTATATCGCAAAATGCGAATTATTGCATAATTTTCAAAAACACATCGCCCTCCATTGCATAAATGGCGGGAATCGGGAGCCTCACACCATCAGTAAAAATCAAAAGCTGTTCATATTCATCCACTCTCCTTACACAGCCGCAGATGGTTTCATATAAACCGCCTGTTTTCCGTTCATCGGGAATAAAGTATGTGACAGCAACCATGGGGTGTTCTGCAATATGTTCTATTAAAATCTGCATACGCTCGTCAAGTTCCGCACAGGCATCCTCCGTCAGCACACGCTGGTGATCGGTCAGCCTTGCCGTTTCCGAAACGGCAGAATCATATCCCGTAAGTGCCGCAAACGGTGCAAACTGTGCCGCACGTCCCATACGGGACATATGTGGCCGTTTCATGGAAACATGATGTGGTCTGCTGATAATATCGTTGTACTGTACTGCAAGCACGGTATCCCCTCCTATTATTGTTCTTTATTGTTCTTTGCTTTCGTATTTTATGCCCTGTGTCCTCCGACCTGTCCGTTTCTCTC
>JAZOBK010000045.1:0-11378 GCA_045595985.1 Oscillospiraceae bacterium | reverse complement strand
CGCACGCTGTCCCAGAGTTTCCATATATGTCATAAATGTACCTCCCTGTTATTTTCTGATTGCCGGGAAATAGGTTCCCATCTGCTCGCCGTCGAACAATCTGTACAGATCTTCGGGATTTCTGCCGTTCATGATGATCATATCCACACCTGCGGCAGTAGCGATCCTTGCAGCATTGATCTTTGTTGCCATGCCGCCCGAACCCAGACTGCTGCCGGCACCGCCTGCAATGGATTCAATATGTGCATCAATATGCTCGACCACCGGAATGATCTCAGCATCTGCATTTTTATGCGGATCCTCGGAGTACAATCCGTCAATATCCGATAAAATCACAAGCAGATCCGCACCTGCAATGCTTGCAACAACGGCGGACAGCGAATCATTCTCGCCGATTTCCAACTCCAGCTCGTCGATCGCTACGGTATCATTTTCATTCACGATCGGAATCACGCTCATGGATGTCAGCTCATCAATGGCATTGCGTACATTATCCACACGATCAGGAATGCTGATGATTGTCTTAGTCAGCAGGATCTGTGCTACGGTGACGCTGTATTTCGAGAACATTTCATCGTAAATGTGCATCAGCTCGCACTGTCCGACAGCAGCGGCAGCCTGCTTACCCGGTGTGGTTTTCGGACGTTCCCGCAGATTCAGCTTACCAACGCCAAGTCCCACCGCACCGGAGGATACGAGTATCAGCTCATGTCCGCTGTTCTGCAGATCCGCAAGCACACGCACCAGATTGCTCATGCGGCGGATATTCAGCTTGCCGGTCTTATGGGCAAGCGTGGAAGTACCGAGCTTTATCACGATACGCTTTTTTTCGGAAAAATCTATCATAATCCTGTTCCTTTACTATATAATTCAAATGTTCAATTCACCTGATTTTTCGGTGTACCCGCCAAAAATCCTTCCAGATTCTCCGCCACAATTCCGATCAGACGTTCTCTTGTTTCCAGAGGCGACCATGCAATATGCGGCGTAATCAGGCAGTTCTTCGCATTTTTCAGCGGTGTATCGGGTGACATCGGTTCTTTATCGAGCACATCAAGCCCCGCACCTGCGAGCCTGCCGAAATTAAGTGCATCCGCCAGATCCTGCTCCTTTACAATGCCGCCCCTTGCGGTATTGATGAGGAATGCGGTGGGCTTCATCAGTGCGAGGTTTTCCTTACGAATGAGGTGTGCAGTCTGTTCGTTCAGAGGACAATGGATCGACAGCACATCCGCCTGTCGAAACGCCGCCTCCATGGGAACCACGGGATACGGGCAATTCAGCGGCTTGGTTCTTGTAGAAACGATCACTTTCATGCCAAGTGCATCCGCAGCCTTAGCGACGCCCTTCCCGATACTGCCATAGCCAATGACGGCAAATGTCTTGCCCCAGAGTTCATGCACCGGATGCGGAAACCATGAGAATGTTTCACTGCGTTCCCAGCAGCCATTCTGCACGGAATCGTGATAGGCAATCAGATTGCCTGCCAAGGAAAGCAGCAGTGCAAAGGTATGCTGCACCACCGCCTGTGTGGAATATTCTCCCGCATTGCTCACGACAATACCACGCTCCGTGGCAGCTTCCAGATCAATGTTATTGTAGCCCGTTGCAAAAAGCCCGATGTACTTGAGATTTCTGCATTTTGCGATCACCTCACGGGTGATGGGCGTCTTATTGCAGAGAACAATATCGGCATCGCCGATCTTCTCCGCTGCTTCCTCCGGAAGCGTCGGCCCGCAGCAGATCACTTCGCCGTATTTTGAAAACACAGAAAAACCGACGTCATTCGCTGAAACGGTATCCCAGTCGGGCAGGACGATTTTCATCATTCTGCATCCTCCTGTGCAGCAGCTTCTACAAACTGTGCCGGAACGTCATCTTCCGTGGTTTCCACAGGTTTCGTCGGAATCTCCGTGATATTCTCGGAATCCTCCTGTGTATCGGAATCCCCTGTTTCCCGTGCCTGTTCGGTTGCATCGGGTTCTTTAGCCGCTGCTTCGGTTTCCATATCACGGTCACGATCAACGGTTTTGGAAAGTACGAATGCAAGCAGCAGTGCTGCAGCCTCCGCAATACCGAGTGCATAGAAGAAAGTGGTATTGTCGATCACATACGCCAGAAGTGAACAGGGCATGGCAACAGCAAGCACAAGATAATAATACTTACGCAGACGGATGAACTGCAGACCAAAAACCAGCAGTGCAACCAGTGCGAATCCGATGTGCATTTCCATACTGATGGGGAACAATGTATTTTCCATAATTGATTTCTCCTCTGATATTGATAAATTTACATTCATCCTACATTATAGCATAATTTAGAAAAGAATGCAAGTGTTTACAGCTGAAATTTCAACATTCGCTGAAATTCTTTCTCAAATCAAGCCTTTCATACAAAACAAGGCTGCTTCGCTTTCACGAAGCAGCCCATACTGTATATGCAAACACTCCTATTTTAAAATAATCAATCCAGCTCATGGATCTGCTGGTAGATCTCCTGCATTTTCATATCCGTCAAAGCAATCGTCTCCGCACACTCACGCAGCTCCTGCTTGAGCGAGGGAGGCACGATACAGCCCGTTTTGTAATGCAGCTGGTGTTCCAATGCAGCCCAAAAATCCATCGCTATCGTGCGGATCTGGATCTCCACAGGAACCCGTTTCTTTGCTGTGGACATATACACCGGTACGGTCAGTACCATATGAAAACTGCGATAACCACTGGGTTTCGGATTTTTGATGTAATCCTTGACCTTGACAAGCTGCATCTCATCATGCCGTGTCAGAAGCTCCGCAATGGCGTAAATATCATCAATATAGTAGCAGACCACACGAATGCCTGCAATGTCCATCAGATGCTGTTGTGCAGATTTTGCGGAAACAGGATACCCTTTTCTCTGCAATTTCTCAACAATACTCTGCGGTGATTTGATGCGGCTCTCGATGCTGTGAATGGGGTTTCTCTGGAATTTCATGCTGAACTCGTTGTCATAAATGCTCAGCTGCGTCTTGACGATTTCCGCAGCGGATTCATATAAATGCTCCAGTTCCAGAAATTCATAGAACGCCGTCATGATCTGCTCACGCTGTGCCGGAACGATCTGCTCGATCGTATCCAGATAGAAGTTCTTTTCATCCATGTCTGCACCTGCTTTCTGTATTATATGGTCGGATAAGGTGGAAACCTGCACGCATCGCCGCAGGTTTTGGAATATATTAGTCTTATTATAACATACGCAATAGTGATTTGCAAGGGAAATCCCGTTTTTTCATGGACTTTTCATAATCCTCACACAACCGCAGAATATCTTGGAAATACACCTGTTACACAATGCAAGAATTGACAAAAAACGCACCATCTGCTATACTTATATGAGAAAATCAAGAAGGAGCATTGTCATGAAATACAAACTTGCCATCTTTGACCTCGACGGCACCATTCTCAACACGCTGGAGGATCTCACCGACAGCGTCAATTACGCTCTCACCGAATGCGGTTACCCTGCACGAACCATCGACGAGGTTCGAAGCTTCGTCGGAAACGGCATCCGAAAGCTGATTTCACGCAGTGTTCCCCACAACACTTCGGAATCGGAAATTGATCGTGTGCACAGCATCTTTGCCCCCTATTACAAAGAGCATTCCAATATCAAAACCCACGCCTATCAAGGAACGCACACACTTTTTCAAACGCTTCGGGATGCGGGCGTCATGACAGCGGTACTATCCAACAAGGCGGATTTTGCAGTGCAGCCTCTGATTCGCCAATACTTTAACGGGTTGTTTGATATGGCACTTGGTGAGCGTGCGGGCGTTCCGAGAAAACCCGCCCCCGACAGCGTCTATGATATTCTGGAACATTTTCAGACAGAGAAATCAGATGCGGTCTACATCGGGGATTCCAATGTGGACATTGAAACCGCCCGAAATGCCGGTATCCCCTGCATCAGTGTGGACTGGGGATTCCGTGACAGGAATCATCTACTGGAATGCGGTGCGGAAGTGATCGTTTCGTCGCCGATGGAGATCGCTGCATTAATTCTCAATCTACGATAGTAAATTTTGGTTACCTCTATGCGAATAATTGTAAATTTCAGCAACTTTCTAATGCAAAGTTTGTGCAATTTACGCATTGACAGCACTGTAAAAACATGGTATAATAGCTCCACGATGTAAATCTTCTTTACATTTCGAGCTGGTTCCGTAAATCAGAAACATTATTTTAGAAAAAAGAGGTAATCAAAATGAAACAGAGATTTATTTGGGCAAGTATTCTTTCCATGGCAGTGCTTATGACCGGATGTGGTTTTGAGGATGCACTGCTTCCTGAGGATTTCGTTGAAAAGGAAGCTGCAACCACAACAGCTCCGGCAGAAACTACGGAGGCGACTACTGAGGGAACTACAGAAGCGATCACCGAGGAATCCGTGGAAGAAACCACTGCGGAAGAAAATGATAACGTTGGGGAAAACTCCACGGAAGCTGTCGTGGGAGGCGAAACTGCTGAGGGCGGCGAAGTTGCTGAGGGTGACGAAGCTGCACAGGTGCAGGCTGCCATCGATGGCTACATCAAGGCAATTGAGGAAGCGGATTATGCCAATATCGTCAAGTACTATGACATTGAGCTTCTGCAGCACATGGCAACCGGTAAGAAGCACACTGAGGACGAACTGATTGCCGAAGTGAAGCGTATGGCGGACAGCGGTGAACTGGCAGTAGGTCCCATGAATGCTGAGATCGGCAAACCCGAATGCCTTAATTCCGAGGCACAGGAGTACAATGATTTTCTGGCAAGCGATATGCTGGCAGAAATCGAAAATGAAAACGGCGAAACCGTTAAACTCAATCTCGCAGAAAACTACAAGATCGACGGTGTTTACACATTCAGATATACCGCTTCTTCCGCCGGCATGAATGTCGATATGGACATGGCTGTCCTTCGCATTAACGGTGAATGGAAGGTCGATTCCGTTCTGACAATGACCATGGCTTTGGCAGAAGCATTCGGATCTATGACATAAGATCTTCTGAATTACGCTCATCGACACACTCCTCCCAAACTTGCCCCGCTTATGCGGGGCATCAGCTTGTAAAAAAATGATTTTCAGTGCTTTTTCAGCCCGCCTGCGGCGGGCTGAAAAACATATTTATGAGCTTTCCCCACTTATGCGGAGCATTTCTGTGCATCAAAATGCCCCGTCAATGACGGGGCTTCACTTAGGCTTTCCTTGCATACCGCAAGGGAAGCCCATTGATTTTACAGAGCCATGGAAAGGGGTGAAGGGATACCGGAAATATCAATTTCCCCGTCATACACATGGGTTGCCGGGCCTGTCATCATCACCGTGCCATCACTGCGGTATGTGATCTTCAGATCACCGCCCAGAAGATGCACCGTTACCTCGGTATCATGCTTGCAATAGCCATTGAGCACCGCTGCCACAACACAGGCACACGCTCCCGTTCCGCAGGCAAAGGTTTCTCCGCTGCCACGCTCCCAGACACGCATATTGAGTGTTGTTTCATCGATCACCTGCAGAAATTCCGTGTTGATGCGTTCGGGGAACAGCTCGTGATTCTCAAAATTCGGGCCGATCTCCTCAAGTGCCACATCCTTGGGATCGGGGCAGAATACGATGCAGTGGGGATTTCCCATAGAAACGCAGGTTACGGTGTATTCCCTGCCGTTGACCTGAATCGACTGTGCAACGAAGGTTTCGCCTTCTGCCTTGACGGGAATCTCCGCAGGCTTCAGGATCGCCTTGCCCATATCCACCGTTGCGGCAACTGCCACGCCATCGTTAATTTCGAGGGTGATGTATTTGATGCCAGACTTGGTTTCCACGGAAAGCTCCGGCTTTGTGACAATACCGTGATCGTAGGCGTACTTGCCGACGCAGCGGATGCCGTTGCCGCACATCATTCCCTCCGAACCATCCGCATTGAACATACGCATACGGCAGTCCGCTACCTCCGAGGGAAGAATCATGATCAATCCGTCCGAACCGATTCCGCAGCGGCGGTCGCTGATGAACTTGGAAACGGAATTCGGATCGCCAACGGTTTCCGTAAAGCCGTTGACATAGACATAATCGTTGCTGATGCCGTGCATTTTACTGAATTTCATATGGTAGCTCCTTCACTTTGGCAATTGCCGTATTTTTACTTGCTATGCAATATTATACCGCATGATGGGGGCGAAAGTCAAGTGATTTGTGAAATTCCCTGTTCCTCCCCTGCTTCGTCCGCTGAAATCACCGCGTCCTCACAGCTTTTCATGCACCAGCTCAATTCTTCCGCAAGCTCCTCGATCGTTTCGATCGCCTTGGCAAGAGCCGCTTGGGATCGGAAATACAGTTCTTTGTAGTTTGTCATTCCTACACCTCCTAATATATACTTATAAAAGTATATACCAAATTAGGGAAATTGTCAAGCAGGCGTATATCATATATATTGGATATATACACATATACTTATATACATAAGGAGGTATATCCATGATTAGAATTACGCTGAAGGAATTATTGGAACAGAGGCAAATGACACGTTATCAGCTCTCCCAGCTGACAGAAATCAAATATCAGACGCTCGACAATTACTACAAGAACAGAGTCACCCGCTACGACGGCTATATTCTGTCCAAGATCTGCAAGGCATTGGATTGTCAGGTGGGCGATATTTTGCAATATACGGAGGATAAGGACTAAAAAATGCACCGGAAAAACCGGTGCATTTTCTTTTAATCAAATCCGTTCTGCTTCTTCATTGCAGTCAGGGTGTTCTTCATGAGCATTGCAATGGTCATCGGGCCTGCACCGCCGGGAACGGGTGTGATCCATGAAGCCTTCGGTTCGACTGCTTCAAAATCCACGTCGCCGCAGAGTTTGCCGTTGTCCAGACGGTTGATGCCGACGTCAATGACAACCGCACCCTCCTTGACCATATCGGCAGTTACGAAATTCGCTCTGCCAACGGCTGCAACGAGAATATCAGCCTCACGAGTCACGGACGGCAGATCCTGTGTTCTGCTGTGGCAGATGGTGACAGTACCGCTTCTGTGCAGCAGGAGCATTGCCATGGGCTTGCCTACGATATTGCTTCTGCCGATCACCACGCACTTCTTGCCGCTGATCTCCACGCCCGTGGAATCAATCAGCTCCATAACGCCTGCGGGTGTGCAGGGCAGGAATGCGTAGTCGCCGATCATGATCTGACCTACGTTCTCGGGGTGGAATGCATCCACATCCTTTGCCGGAGAAATGGCATTGATGATCGCTGTATCGTCAATATGCTTCGGAACTGGCAGCTGTACGAGAATGCCATTCACCTTCGGATCGTTGTTCAGGGTTTCCACCAGCTCCAGCAGCTGCTCCTGTGTGGTTTCCTCAGGAAGTGCATACTCGAAGGACTGGAAGCCCACTGCTTCGCAAGCCTTCTTCTTGTTGTTCACATACACACGGGATGCCGGATCATTGCCCACAATTACCACTGCAAGTCCTGCCTTTACGCCATGCTTTTCGTACAATGCCTGTGCCTCCTCACGCACCTGTTCCTTTACCCGTGCGGAAATCACCTTGCCGTCAATCAGTTTTGCCATTGTTTTCGTCCTCCTGTTTGTCTTCTGCGGTTTCCGCAGCAATTTCTTCAGCTGTTTCTTCCGTTTCAGCCGTTTCGGTTTCTTCTTCCGGAATGATCGTGGATTCCGGCTGTACTTCGTCCTTCTTCGCCTTGCGAGCCTGCTTCTTGCGGTCGTATTCGTCCGCTTTCGCATCCGCCTGTGCCAGCAGCTCCTTCGATTCCTTGGTATTGCAGTACAGCACATAATCGCTGCCCATGCGTTTCACCTTGGAACCGAACACGACGAGCATAACAACGGCTGCCACAACACAAATTGCTGCCAGCACCTGCGAAACACGCAGTGTTCCGATCATCAGGCTGTCGGTACGCAGTCCCTCGATGAAAAAGCGTCCCAGTCCGTACCAGCCGATGTACATCAGGAAAATCTGTCCATCGAACTTACGCCACTTTTTCAGTGTGATCGCAAGCAGTACAAATCCCAGCAGACACCATACCGATTCATACAAAAAGCACGGGTGCACGGGGTACATGGCACTGAGAGAATCATCGCCGATGGCAGTATAATTCTGATTGATCCAATACTGGATCCGTCCGCCCGTCATGCAGAACAGGCTGTCGGTATTGGTACCGAATGCTTCCTGATTAATGAAATTCCCCCATCTGCCGACGCCCTGTCCGATCAGAAAGCAAGTACCGACGATGTCAAGCAGCGGGAAGATCCTAACCTTACGAAGCTTTGCCACAACGCCGCCCACGAGCAGTGCACCGATGATGCCGCCGTAAATGGCAAGTCCGCCGCTTCGGGTATTGAAAATCGAAACCAGATCTCCCGAAAACTCATCCCAGTTGAAAATCACATAATAAGCTCTTGCTCCCACAAGACCGCCGATGATACCGCCGATGACAGCGTCAATGGCTCTGTCGGGATCAATGCCGATGCTCCGCATCTGTCGGAATCCGAACATCATTGCCAGCAGCAGTCCGATCGTGATGATGATGCCGTACCACTGGATTTCCATGCCGAAAATCGTAAACGCAGTGGGGTTGATCGTCACATCAATCCCAAGATTCGGAAACACGATCTGGTTGTAGTCAAGATTGCCGAGGCCCAGTTCTTCTACGGTTGTCATGTCTATTCCTCCTGTCCTTTGCTTTGCACCACGGAAAGCGTCACATTCTCCGTATCAATTTCGTCACGAAGGAATTGCAGTGCATCCTCATAGGTAATCTCTGCCAGCACCTGCATCGACGAAAACGGCTTTAGTCCGCTCATAAATGCCCCCAGCATCTTGGTGGCATTCGCCTCCACGCTTTCACCGCTGCGGATCTTCGCACCATAGGCGGTTCGACGGATAAGTTCAAAGGTTTCCCTGTCAAATCCGTTCTCCTTTGCATCACGGATGACCTCCAGAATGCGGTCACGAACGGCTTCCGGATCACGGGATTCACCGCCGCAGATCATGGCAAAATATCCGTCGCCCGAGAAAGGTGCATCCACGGAAAATTCGGAATTGATCAGTCCCTTTTCGGTCATTTCCTGATAGAATGCCGATGTCGTATCCAACAGCGTCTGCATCGTCATGAGTGCAAGGTATTCCGCCTTCACCAATTCCAGACCGGAACGGGGCTTCAGCTTGAATCCGAGGTTGAAAATCGGTGCACCCGTCGGAAGGGTATCATACACTGTGGGATTCACGACCTCATAGGGTTCCTCCGGAAATACCTGTTCGAGCCCCTGATTCTCACAGGGCTTGAGCAGTCTGTCGCAGATTTCTAAAATTTCATCCGCATTGACATTTCCGGCAATGGAAAGCACCATGTTATGCAGGTTGTAGAACGTATTGTAGCAGCGGTAGAGCAGATCGGCATCAATCTGTGCAATGCTCTCCACCGTGCCTGCAATGTCGATCCTGACAGGATGGTGGTGATACATATTACGCAGCATATTAAAGAAAACCCGCCACGACGGATCATCGTCGTACATCTGGATCTCCTGACCGATGATGCCCTGTTCCTTCGCTACACTCTCTGCCGTGAAATACGGTGCCTGCACAAAGGAGAGCAGGATCTCCAAAGACTGTGCGAAATTCTCGGAACAGTGAAACAAATAGCAGGTGCGGTCAAAGGATGTGTAGGCGTTGGCGTCCGCACCGGTTCTTGCATACTGTGCAAAGGCGTCGCAGTCCTCGTTTTCAAAGAGCTTGTGCTCCAGAAAATGTGCGATGCCTTCAGGAACCTCAGCGTAATCCTCCTCACCGCCCAGACGGAATCGGGTGTTGATGGAACCGTACTTCGTTCCGAACAGAGCGTGTGCGGTATGGTAGCCGGGCATTTCCATGATATAGATCTCCAGACCGCTCTCATGCTTCACTCGCAGACAACTCTCGCCCGTCTTATCGCATCTGATGGTTTCGATCTCTCTATTCATGTGCCACCTCCTGCTGCATCAGATAAATCGTATCCTCCTGCAGAGCATTGGCAGCATCCATCATATCCTGACGTGTCATGCTCTGATAAATCGCTTCGATCTCTGCAATACTCCTGGTTTCATTATCGCAGTATCCTGCATGGCTCCAGCTGATGCAGGAAAACGGCGTATCGCCGATGCCGTGCAGGGAATTAACCGCACTTCGTTTTGCATTTTCAAGCATTTCGTCGTCAAATTCTCCACGGCGGACAGCTTCAAGCTGTGCAAGAATTGCTTGGTGTGCCTTTTCTGCATTTTCCAGCTCCACGCCGCTGCTGACGAACACAGCCTGCTTGCTTGCCACAAAACGGCTTGAACAGTAATAGCAAAGGCTCATCTTTTCACGCACATTGTTGAACAGCATCGAAAACGGTGAGCCGCCGTACATCATATTCATCAGATTCAGAGCATATTTTTTCGGTGCTTCGCCCTTGAACACAACCACAAGCTTCGACTGCGTCACTGCCATTGGCTCTGTCACTCTCACAGGCTCGCTCTTGCAGGGACTGGGTGTTTTATAGGTAAGCTCCGCAGGGCAGCGTTCCACGCCGCTGAATGCCTTCTGCAGGCGTTCGCAGATCTCGGGGGCATACTGCGGCCCGACATGGTACACACGCACCACAGCCTCCCGAAGCATTTTTTGGTAGGCTTCATAGACGGATGCAGGGGTGAGCAATTCCACATCCTCCGCTGTTCCGTCAAGCGGATAAGCAAAGGGCTCACCCTCAAATGCCGCAGCAATGGCACGATCCGTAGCATAGGCACGCTTGTCATTGATCTCCGCTTCAATGGCGTCGAGCAGATCCTGCTTTTCAATGCGGAAATCTGTTTCGGAAAATGCTCCGTTTTCCGTATTCGGTGCAAACAAACATCCCAGCAGCAATTCCGTAAGTTCGGAGAGAAGATCCTCCCCGTCGGGAGCATAGCAATTGGCGATGACGCTGCCTGTCAGCGAAAGCTGCAGGACATCGCCGTGCTTGAGGGTACTTCCCTTGAGGCTTGCACCGTACATACTACTGAGTTTTTTGGACATTGCCGCAATCGTCGAGTGAGCTTTGGATGTGGATGTGAGCAATGCCTCCAGCAGAGCATATGCAGAATTATTCTGCTTTCCGGCAGGAAGCATGAAGATCATTTCAATGGTGTTGGTTTTGAATTTCGGTTCTGCAATGGAAACAAAGTCGATCGCCTTACCGATATTCTGTATCTGTTCCTTCACAGGCAGTCACTCCTTTCATTCCCCGCTGCGAATGCAGCAGGCAGCAGTGCATCCAAAAAGCACTGCCTTTTTATTATACCATGAATCTGCCAATAATGCAAGATATATTTTCAAAA
>JAZOBK010000044.1:0-3966 GCA_045595985.1 Oscillospiraceae bacterium | reverse complement strand
GGTTTGCGTGCCGAATTTTTCATGCTTTTTTTGTTTACTTTGTACAAATTATGAATTAAACTTAAATTCCGAGCCGTCAAAAGTCGCAAAGTAATCCGCCGGGGTTTCCGCTCTGCGGATCATCTTGAAGCTGCCGTCAGGCTTTAACAGCACTTCTGCGGAGCGCAGCTTGCCGTTATAGTTATATCCCATTGAAAAACCGTGTGCACCAGTGTCATGGATCACCATCATATCGCCGATTTCGACAGGGGGCAGCATTCGGTCGATCGCAAATTTGTCGTTGTTCTCACAAAGTCCGCCTGTCACATCGCAAAGATAGGTGCATTCTGCATCTTCCTTGCCGAGGACAGTGATATGATGATAGGAACCATACATTGCAGGACGCATGAGATTTGCGGCACACGCATCCACGCCGACATATTCCTTGTAAATGTGCTTCTTATGCAGTACTCTTGTGACCAGATGTCCGTAAGGAGCCATCATGAAGCGTCCCATCTCTGTGAAGATGGCAACATCACCCAGTCCGGCAGGAACCAGAATTTCCTCATATACCTTGCGAACGCCCTCGCCAATGGCAAGAATGTCATTCGGTGTCTGATCGGGACTGTAAGCGATACCCACACCGCCCGAGAGGTTGATAAACTTGATGTTTGCACCGGTTTCCTCATGCAGTTCTACTGCAAGCTGGAAAAGCTGCTTTGCCAGTGTAGGATAGTAATCATTTGTTACGGTGTTGGACGCAAGGAAGGAGTGGATGCCAAAATACTTTGCACCCTTTTCTTGCAGCTTGCGGAATCCCTCGAACATCTGCTCACGGGTAAAGCCGTATTTTGCATCCTGGGGATTGTCCATAATTGCCGTGGAAATCTTGAACTGACCGCCTGCATTGAATCGGCAGGAGATGGTTTCCGGAATTCCCGTCAGCTTGTCAAGATAATCAATATGCGTCAGATCATCAAGGTTGATGTAGGCTCCCAGATCATGTGCAAGTCTGTAATCCTCCTCCGGGGTAACATTGGAAGAAAACATAATGTCACTGCCGGAAAAACCACAGGCATCGCTCATCTGCAATTCCGTGAGGGAGGAGCAGTCAACACCGCAGCCTTCCTCCTGCAGGATCTTCAGCAGGAACGGGTTGGGAGTCGCCTTAACTGCAAAATATTCTCTGAATCCCTTGTTCCATGAAAATGCTTTCTGCACCAGACGTGCATTCTCACGAATGCCCTTTTCATCATAAATATGGAACGGCGTGGGATAAACTTTTGCAATTTCTTCAGCCTGTTCCTTTGTAATAAACGGAATTTTTTTCATAGAAATTCTCCTTTTTGTCGATTATTACTATACATTGTATCATGTTTTTACGGCATCGTCAATCAGGAAAATACAAATCGTGATTTTCTCTAATTTTCGACAGCCGATACCTGTATTCTTTTTAAACTTATCCGAAAATACCTGCAAGTACTTCGGCATTAACGTACTCATGCGGAGCAAATTTGTCGGATGCAGCATATTGCAGGATGCCTTTGGCGAATTGTGCAGCTTCCTGCCGTTCTGCGATTTCCGATAGTCTTGATGTGCATACAAGCAGGGAACCACTGCCAACTCTGCATTCAAATAGAATGCCGAGCTTGTGATTTCGCTCAAAATTGTCGATCATCTGTATGATCGGATATATCGGAGTGTCATCAAGAACCGCACAATCCGAATGCATCACAATATCGTACCATTGGGGAGTTGCCCATTCCTCACAAATAAAATCGGAAAGTGCGGGGTGGGCATTGTCAATACAAAGCCCAAGTGTGCCCACAGGAACGGGCTTATCCATGCTTTCCGAGATACTGCGGAACATCGGGTAGCACCAGAAATCTGTGCAGTAAAATCCTTCGATGCTCCTTTTCACTGCATTCGGCAGGAAAAGCACTTTACCACCCTTTTCCAGTGCATCGGCTGCCTCCGACCACTCATGCGTGATGCATATATCATCCGCTTTCATCAAGGGCATATCCTGTTTGGGATACAGCCAAAACTCATAGGAATTCTCGGTATACGGAAGTGTGAGCTGCAGTGTGAGCTTTTGTGTGACATCCGTGCACGGCAGAGGAATGGAAATCGAACCAAGCGGAAACAATCCTTGTGCATTGACGTTAACATTGAGTGTTTCTTCAAAAATGCAGTTTTCTCCGCAGTACATACGGCAAATAAGGGGTGCGTGGATTTCTTCATGAGCATAATGCCGCAGGAGAAGATCCACATTGCATTTTTCGCCGGAAGTCAGAACATAGGACGGGAACTTTGCGAGAATGACGGAATCCGAACAGAACCCACGCCATTTTTCCGAGGAAATAAAGCCCTTGTTGTCCATGAATGCGTCAAGAATACCGACCAGTGCTGTGCCCTGACCTGAGAAATCCTGAATGTCGAGGATATGGAAACCGGCGATATGCTCGGAACGCAATGCCGCCTCCAATTCCTCCTTGTAGCACTGTACCGCAAGCTGTCCGGAACAGCGGAAGAATTTCTCCGCCATAGCGAGCATTCCCTTTTCTTCCAGATGTTCACGGAACACTTCAAAATTTCGTGCCTGCAGGACACCCGTATATTTTTCTATTTCCCTGAAATTCGGGTAGGAACAGTACTGTCCGATTTCATGCGTAATAACCGGCTTATCTGGGATCAGATGCTCGGATGCGTCATCGATCCGCACCTTTTTCACACCCGTTCCGTATTGAATCTCAATTTCGTGTGCACTTTCGGATTCTGTGGCATTTATGGGAATTTCCGGCTGTATCATTCCATCATAATGGTGCATTGCAGAAGGACGCTGTGTCTGTACATGACCGAGCGGTGCGTCACACATCGCATACGAACCACGAATCAGTCTTTCTTTATCCAGACGAACACCGACAAAGAAATCATCCTCGGGTAGAATGCACGGCCAGAACTGGAAGTTATTGCAGCCCTGTGTGAAAAGGATTCTCTTTTCCTCACGCTTGAAATATTGCAGCATTTCACGAATTTTGTCCTTGCCGCCCCAGAGTTCATTACCGAGTGAGAACATCGCAAAGGAGGGGTGATTGCCATAGGTGTCCAGAATACGCTTGCCTTCTGTTTTGAGGTATTCCAGTTCCTCCTCGCTGCAGCCCTTGTCGTCGTCATCCGACGTCAGTGTCCCCCAGAAGGGAATTTCGGGTGCAAGATACATTCCCACCACATCCGCAGCTTCAAATGCAGCTTTCGGGGGACAGCAGGTGTGGAAACGATAGAGATTAATCCCATAGTTTTTTGCAGTTTCAAAAAGTGTGATCCAATCCGCCGTATCCATCGGTGCAGCACCCGTCAGCGGAAAAATCATGCCATCATGCTTGCCACGCAGGAATACAGGGATCCCGTGATTTTCAAAATGTAATGCATTAGTTTTGAAATCCGTCAGACCAAAAGTGACTTCGGTCACATCATTATTATCCAAGGGACGGATTCTCAGCGTGCATACGACGGGATGATACTCATCCCAGAGAGGGGCATCATTCCCGAGCGGAACAGTGACAGATGCACTTCCGTCCTTTTCTCTTTTCAACGCAAAATCAGTGGGGGAGAGGTCAGTCAGAATACCTTCTGAAGCCTTCCAGTAACCGTCGATGACTACGGAATCGACAAATCCCTCTGTTTGCATATTCAGCTGAACCTGACGATTGCTTGCATCAGGAATGGCTTTTACCCGACGGATGCGGTTGTACTCATAGAATTGCAGCTCAAATCTGCCGAGTATCCCGTTCCAATTGGTCTGTGTATCGGGGGAAGTCATATGTCCGCCCTTTGTCGGATAGCCGCTGTTATCGACACGAATGCAGATTTCCAGTTCGTTCGTATCGACAAATTCGGTAATATCATAACAGTGCGGTGTACACAGACTGTTCTGACTGCCGACTCTCCTGCCGTTGATCCAGACTTCGGAAATTCTTGTGCGTT
>JAZOBK010000043.1:0-10165 GCA_045595985.1 Oscillospiraceae bacterium | reverse complement strand
TGCGGCATCCCCATAAGCTGCAAAATTGATTTGCGTGTCCTATACGCAGCGTAGGTTGACATCCCGCAAAACTTTCGCTATAATAAAGGCAGATCAACAGAAAGGGGCATTCCCATGCAGTACATCACAGGCACGACCATCCGCAGTCTGCGTGAGCAGAAGCAGCTCACCCAGAAACAGCTTGCAGAGATTCTCAGCGTCAGCGACAAGACCATTTCCAAATGGGAAAACGGTCGGGGACTTCCCGACATCAGTATCCTCATGGAGCTTGCCGCCGCACTGGGTGTTTCCGTCCCCGAACTTCTCACGGGGGAGCTTGCCGTGAACAGCAACCGTTCCTGCAACATCCGCAAGATGAGCTTTTATGTCTGCCCCGTCTGCGGCAATGTCATCCAGTCCATTGGTATGGGGGCATTCAGCTGCTGCGGCGTTTCCCTGCCGCCGCTTGAAGCGGAAGCAGCGGAGGGCGAGCATGGGCTTTGCATTGAGGAAAGCGACGGCGACTACTACATTACCATGGAGCATCCGATGGAAAAATCGCATTATATCTCGTTTATCTGCTATGTCAATGCCGAACGCACGGAGTTTGTCAAGCTCTATCCCGAGCAGAATGCGGCGTGCCGCATCCAGAAACGCAAGCGGGGGATCTTCTATGCGTATTGCAACCGTCACGGTCTGTTCCGTGTGATCCTCTGACAGCGGACGGATACAGGAGCAGCAGGGCAGGCAGATTGCAGTACGCCATGCAGGCGTTGGCAATATCCGCAAGCACCCATACCGTTTCCAGCCGCATGACGGCACCGATTCCTGCCGCAAGACAGAAGATCAGGCGATAACCTCTGATATAGCGTCCTCCCGTCAGGTATCCGAACGCACTGCTTCCGCAGTAAGACCAACCAATGAGCGTGCACAGAGCAAATAAAGCGATCATCGGCGGCAGAATCAGATCTGCCGCCTTTCCCATGCCCTGACGGAATGCCTCGAGCACCAGCACACCGCCGTCCGTTCCGGAATCCAAAACACCGGTGCAGAGAATGGCAAGGGCAGTCGCCGTGCAGCAGACAAAGGTATCCACAAAGACTTCGCACATTCCAAAGAGTCCCAGTTTTTCGGGGGAATCCCCGTCCGCCTCCCCGTGGAGCACGCTGCTGCTGCCGAGTCCCGCTTCGTTGGAAAATACGCCTCGCCGCAGTCCCACGGAAATTGCGTGCTGCACTGCCGCACCGCTGATACCGCCGCCTGCGGCGGAAATGCCGAACGCACTGTCAAAAATGGAAGAAAACGAAGCACCCAGATTTTCACGGAACTGCCAGATGACGAATCCCGCCGCCAGCAGATAGGCGGCGGACAGCACGGGAATGACCGCCTGTGTGAATGTTCCGATACGCCGTGCTCCTCCCAGAATGACCGCCCCCGTCAATCCCGCCGCAAGAATGCCCGAAACCACGGGCGGCAGGGAAAATGCCGCATCCAGCGTCTGTGCCATAGCGTTCGACTGCGTCATATTGCCCATGCCGAAGGAAGCTGCCGTACAGCAGACCGCAAAGGCGGCGGCAAGCTTCGGGCTGTTCAGCCCGTAACGCAGATACGCCATCGCACCGCAGACAAGATTTCCTGCCGCATCCTTTCGGCGAAAGCGGCAGCCGAGGACATTTTCCGCATAGATCAGTGCCATGCCCACGAGTGCCGCCGCCCACATCCAGAAAATCGCCCCTGCACCGCCGAGCGTGAGTGCGGTCGCAACGCCGGCGATATTTCCCGTTCCCATTGCTGCCGCAAGGGATGTGGTGGATGCCTGAAATGCGGATAGGGCGTGTTTTTTTTGATGAACGTTTTCTTTTTTTGAAAGCAGCCGAATGCTTCGGAATGCTGCGAATTTTCCTGAAAACAGGCAGAACACGCCCGTTCCCAGCAGCAGGAACAGAAGACCGTTTCCCCAGACGATGCGGTTGAGTTCGGATAACAGATGGTACATGGCAAGCTCCCTTCTTTTTGCAAAAACCTGAATGTTACGGTGATTTCATGTCATACTATGTATATGTGGAAACTACCCTGCGGCATGACCGCCGCCGCATTTTTTGAATATGGTTTAGAAAATACGATCTGCTTTTGGAGGAATTATGACCACTTATCACGCCGACCGGGATGCTGCAAGGCTGCTGCAGCTTCTGCTGTTTTTAGCAGCAGCAATCATCTGCATTGCCGCAGCGTTATTTTTGAAGGAATATCCCCTTCTGCAGCTTGTCATCCGCACTTCTGCTGTTGTGCTTGCCATCCTTATGGGCTGCATCGCAATTCCCCTGTACATCCACAGTCTGTCCTGCACCGTTACGAGCTCGCAGATCACCGTGCGTCACGGAATTTTCTTTCGGCGGGAACAGTCCGTGCTTTTGCGGAATGTCCAGTTTGTACGGATCATCCACGGCCCGTTCGGCGGTGCGTTCGGGCTGAATTTCCTCATTCTGCATATGTATGGCGGAATGCTGACCGTGGCACTTCTCAACCGCAGCGACAGGCTCGCACTGACGGATTTTCTGCGGCAAAAGGGGGTTTTTCATGCACCGTGAGCATCCCCTCCGCATCATCCGCTACAGCATCCGCAATATCTGGCTGCTGGTATTTCCGCTGCTGCGGAGTATTTTCAGTCTGCGTGCCGCCCCCGAAGCCTTTCTGCATTGGACTTACGGTACATGGTTCGATCTGCTGATCCTGCTGCTGATCCTTGGCTTCGGTTGGCTGCGTTGGTATTTCCGTATATTTTCCATTGAAAACGGCGATCTCTGCGTGCGTGAGGGGATCTTTTTCCGACAGATCCGCTGTCTTCCGTCGGAACGCCTTTCCGCACTGACGCTGGAATATGCATTCTGGCTTAAACCCGTGGGCGGCGTGTATCTATATGCCGACACGGCGTCGGGTGTTCCCCACACAAGCGATCTGCGGCTGCTCCTTCGCAGTCGGGATGCAGAGCGTTTTCGCAGGGTGCTTCCGAAAATGCAGCCTGCAAGCCGCCACGGCTGCCGGCAGAGAGTGCGTCCGTGGCGGATTCTGCTGTTCTCCGTCATTTTTTCCAGCAGCTTTTCGGGAGCCGTCTATACAGCGGCGTTCTGGGTACAGGGCGGAAGGATCACCCGTGACCTGCTGGAGGAATTCGGCATTCCGCAGCGGTTGGGGGCAGTTTCCGAGGAACTGGCAAGGCGGCTCTACGGGATTCCGCCTGCGGCGGTCACGATCGGGATCGTGATACTTTCCACATGGCTTTTGTCATTTGTGAATAATCTCCTGCGATACGGCAGCTTTTATATGGAAACAGACAGGCGGATGCTGTTTGTCCGCAGCGGAATTCTCACAAAGCGGAGTTTTTTTCTGCATTCGGACAAAATCAACTTCATCGACATTCGCCAGAATCTGCTCACCAAGCTTTGCAGGATGTTCTCCCTTGCCATCAATTGTCCGGGGTACGGCAGCAGGCGTGGTGCGATTCCCGTTTGTCTGCCGATCCTGAAGCAGGATGAGATCGACGCCACGCTGCCGCTGCTGTTTCCCGATGCGGCGATGCTCCCGAACACCCTGCGTCCTGCTCTTACCGCATTCTGGGGGTATGTCTGGGCACCTGTTCTGGGCGTTTCGGCGGCGATTCCTGCGGCAGTACTCTGCAAGCGGCTGATACCTGCTGCGGAGCAGCTCACGGGCTTCCTGCTGGTGATGGTGCTCATTCCTCTCATCTGGAAGATCATCGTACAGATCGGGGCATTGTGCACAAGCGGCGTGAGCGTCACCAAAACGCAGATCTGCCTGCGGTTTTGCAGGGGATTTGTGTTCCACACCATCATTGCAGGCACGGGACAGCTTGCTGCCGTGCGGATCCACCGCAACCTCTGGCAGCTCCCCTTCGGAAAATGCAATCTGGTGTTCTATTTCCGTTCGGAGCAACGCCGGCGGTGTGTGCTGCGGAATGTGGAATACCGTAGGGCAGTGGAAATGATACGCAGCATCCGATAAAAAACCCCGTTTCTCAAGAAACGGGGACAGAAAAACGTATTATGAGCGATCCCCCGCCGGAGGCGGGGGATCTTGTATTATTCTGATTTTGCACCCTTTGCCATGCGATCAATGGCATTGGTATTGAGCTTTGTCGTCAGACGCAGACGGTCAAGCTCCTTCTGCATTTCGTCAAGTTCCGCTGCACAGCGGCCGAAGCGAGTGATATTCTTTTCCTGTTCTGCTTCCAGCTGTGCAATACGCTGCATGGCGTCTTCGAGCTGTTTGGACAGCTGTACGATCTGTTCGGCAAGCTGTGCGTTCAGGGCATTCTGATTCTCGCCGAATTGTTTGAGTGCCTGACCGGTTTTACCGATACCGGACTTTTCTGCATAGGTTTCTGTTTTCATTTCACTGCCTCGCTTTCTTTGTTTTGTTTTTCTGAAAATTCCCTGTTCCGCTACTGTATCGGAATGCCGAAATTCCGCCGATTGTGATTGAGCATATCACGCAGGGTGTCCGCCGTTTCGTATTCCGGCGTCCAGTTCGTATCCTCCCGAAGCTTTGAGGTATCCGCCGTCGGTATGTCGGACTGCCGCACCATATACGCATCCTGTACGATCTCGATGGGCGTTCTGCTCATTCCGACGAAAATTTCCAGCATCTCCTGCACGGAAACCGACTGTCCGCTGCCGACATTGTAGGTTTCGCCTGCTCTGCCCTTTTCCATGAGCATCACATAGGCTCTGACCACATCACGCACATCGGAGAAATCACGTCTGACTGCCCCGCTTTTCAGCCGTATCACAGGTTCACGGAAGCCCGCTTCGATCTCGGCGATCTGCAGGGCGAGATCCGCTGCCGCGAACTGCGGGGACTGCCCCACGCCCATGTAGGGAAACGCACGCACCATCACAATGCCCATCCCGTAGGTTCGGGCATATACGCTGCCGATCATGTTCATGCACGCTTTTGTCACGGCGTACAGATTCGCAGGACGCAAAGCAGAATCCTCCGCAGCTGCACCTCGGGAGTTTCCGTATTCCTCGCCGGAACCCACCAGCAGGATCCTCGGATAATAATCCTCCACACTGCGAACCGCCTCCAGCAGGTGCAGCACACCCTTGATATTCACATCCACCGTCAGCTGCGGATCCTTTCGGGCAGCGGCAGCCGAACCCTGTTCCGCCAGATGGTAGATCTGGGCGGGACGATGCATCTGCAGCAGCATACGGATGGCGTTTTCATTGCTCACGTCAAGATCGGAGATCTCACATCCGCCGATACGCAGACTTTCGTGCGGGAGCTTGGTCGCTGCCACGGATTTCCCGTTCGACAGCAGTTCCCGAATCAGATAACTGCCGACAAATCCGCCGGCACCGATCACCAATGCGTCCATAAATTCACCTCTTTATATATTGTAGTATGGGCGGCATCAGAGATTCCGCAGCTCACCCATCATCTGTTCCAGATAGCTGTCCACATCCGCAATGGAAAATCCTTGACGTGCGGTCGGGATCGGCTCTGCCATGAGCGTTTCTGCTTCTGCAACAGCGGATTCCTTTGTCATTGTCCCATCCTTTGCTGCATACAGGAGGGAGTTCATTTCATCCAACCGCATCAGAACAAATGTGGGATCGTAGCCATTTCGAACCATTGAAAATACATTTGCGTTCATCGCATATACACTCCTCATCGTTTCATTTCGTCGGTGCAGATTTCACCGCATCATCGCTTCTGTATCTCATATTATAACAAACCGCCTTTCGGCTGTCAAGGGATTCGGGGTGAAATTTTCGGAATCCAAAAGCGGGAAGTTCATCGGAATGTCATATTTATCGAAAACAGGTGGTTTCTGCAATACCGGCGTATTTTTCATCGTATTTTGCAGAATCCGGAAAAAGCAGTTGCAGAATGGAAGAAAATATGCTATAATGAAAGTAAGTATGGCGAAAGCGATGGCTGTACGCCGAAAATCTGAACTTCGAAGGTGAAATTATGTCAAAAACTACGGGAAAAACCAGAAATTTAGGCATTGACATTCTCTGCTGTCTTGGTGTGATGCTGCTGCTGGGTCTGAGCTTTTTCAAGGTGATCGGCTTTGCCGAAGTCCCCATTGATTCGTATATGGCGGCCCTGCCGCTTGCGGCACGCTGGTTCTGTCTTTCCGGAGCCATGCTTCTGGCAGCCTGCGTGGGATATGTCATGAGCGTCAGAAAATTCTCGGCGTCGTATTTTAAGATCTTTATCCGACTGACCTATATTTATCTCATTTGCAGTGCGTTAGGTCTGGTGCTCCGCATTTTCCTGCTGCAGGATGTCATGACCGTACCCGATGTGATCCAGTCGTTTTTCAGCTTTACCACCACGGATACGGCAATCTATGTTGGAATGTACTTCGGGCTTCTGCTTGCGGCACCCTTTCTCAATGCCGCATTCCACGATCTCGGACAAAGACGTGCAAGACAGACATTTCTCGTGATTACTGCACTTTTCAGCACAATGCAGCCCATGCTCATCATCGGCGGTATCACCGTATTCCCTGAATGGTGCAGGGCTTTGTTCCCCGTTGCAGCATACATCGGCGGTGCGTACATCAGACGCTACCTCAAGCGACGCCGTGACGTGGTGCTTATGATCATTTTCCTCATTGCCATCTGTGCGTCCCAGACCGCTGTAGTGCTGGCGTTGAGTATGGCGAACGGCGTGATGTACTGCCCGTGGCTCGACAGCATGGCAAGCCTGCCCTGTCTTTGCATCGCACTGTGTCTGGTGGGTGTTTTCCGCAGCAGAAAGGAAGGCTCGGGTGCCGGTCACCGTTTCTTTGGCGGTGCCGCAGGCGGTGCACTGGCGGCGTTGATGCTGGGTGAACCCCTTCTTCGCTGTCTGCTCCCCGCACTGGAAGAACGCTTCCCCGAAATGTCCATCCGTCTTTGGGCGGGATTCGGCGTGATTCCGATTCTTTTCATTCTCTGTGTTGCGGTGGGACTGATCCTGCAGATCCCGCTGCTGGCGATCCGCAATGTTCTGCGTGCCCATGCAGAGGAACAGGAATTTGCTGCTGAAGATGAGAGCGAAGATGAGAACGAGGACGAGCCGGAGATTCAGGAGAAAACCCCTGAGCAGCCCGACGAAGCAGCCGAAGCACAGGCTTATGAGGAGGACATTCTCGAAGATGACGACGAGGAGGAAGTGCCTGTAATGCAGCCGACGCTTTCCCTGCCGCCCTCTTACACACAGCCCCTGCCGCAGGCGAGCGAAAACAGCTCGCGGCATACGATCACCGTTCCCGTGGTGCAGCCCGAAATGAAGGTAAAGCTCACACAGCCGCCTGCGGAAAAGCCGATCGGCGTGCATGAAGTGGAGCTTCCCGAAAAAGAGCCGGTGCCCGCACCGCCGCCGCAGCCGAAGGATTACACGCTTGACGATATTCTTAGCGAACAAGGAATTCCGGTAAAGCATATGCCCGATTCGGTTGACGATCTGATCGCAGAGCTGACCAAGTAGTTGAAAGATGACAGCAACAGCCCGCCTACGGCGGGCTGTTGTATCATCGGATGACGAATGAACTATGAAATGGCGAGTGCATGAGCACTCGCCTCAAATCGAACCATTTCATTGATTTGAGATTAGTATGAAAGGAAGAATGGATATGAAATTATTGTTTGTCGGGGATGTGGTCGGCGACGTCGGATGCCGTTATCTCAGGCAGAAACTGCCGTCGCTGCGTCGGGAGCTGGGCGTGGATGTTACGATCGTCAACGGTGAAAATTCCGCAAACGGCAACGGCATCACGGCATATTCGGCGGAGCAGCTGTTCGGGAGCGGAGCCGATCTGCTCACCACGGGAAATCACGCATTCCAGCGGAAGGACAATCTGCACATCTTTGACAGCGACAACATTCTCCGCCCTGCGAATTATTCGGACGCCTGCCCCGGTAAGGGTGTGGGCATTCTGGATTTCGGTGCATACCGCATTGCAGTGATCAATCTCAGCGGCGTACTGTTCATGGAGAATCTGGAGAATCCGTTCACGGTCATTGACGCTCTGCTGGAGGAGATCGACACGCCGAACATCTTTGTGGATTTCCATGCGGAGGCGACTTCCGAGAAAAAGGCGATGGGACATTACCTCGCAGGCAGGGTAACGGCGATGTCCGGAACGCACACCCATGTACAGACGGCGGATGCCTGCATTCTGCAGAACCGCACGGGGTATATCACGGATGCGGGCATGACGGGCGTGGAGGATTCCGTCCTCGGTGTCAAGAAAGAGATCGCAATGGACAGACTCCGGCTGCACGTTCCGATTCGCTTTGAGGAGGCACAGGGCGATTGTTTCCTGAATGGCGTACTGGTGGAATTTAATGAAAAAACTGGCATTTGTAACAAAATTGAGTCAATATTTGTGAGATAATTCACAAACTTTTATAAAAACTATTGCAATGTGCCCGAAAATGGTGTATAATGTATACAAGATACCTCATATCAATTAAAACCAAAATACACAAAACAAATTTACTTTAGGAGGCTATTATGGAAATTTTAAAAGTATCTTCACGTTCATCACCAAACTCTGTAGCAGGAGCGATTGCAGGCGTCATTCGTGAAAACAAGACTGTAGAGATTCAGGCAGTGGGTGCCGGTGCTGCAAACCAGGCGATCAAGTCCGTGGCAATTGCAAGGGGGTATCTCGCACCGATCGGTATTGATCTGATCTGTGTACCCGCGTTTACAAGCATTCAGATCGACGGCGAAGACCGTACAGCGATCAAGCTTATTTGCGAACCGAGATAATCGCAGAGTCAACATCATAAGAAAAGAGGGCGGTGCTTTTGCACCGCCCTTTGTTTGTCCTAAAAGCACATATTTATGAGTTTTTCTTGTTTTGTCATGAGAACAAGCGTATTTGCGTATCCATCTTAATGACCGGAACTGCATGAATCCCCAAACAGATCGTTGTAGGTGCAATAATAAAGATCATCGACGTTCCAGTCATCATTACCGATATAACCGAAAAATGTCTTGGGACCTTCATTTACCGATGTTGTCGCCGGGAAGGTGCCGACGCAGCCGCCGTCGGTTTCCTCGCAGGCAACATAGGCAACCCTGCCGTTTTCCACGACAACAAAATAAGTATAGTTGTCTATGTCTGTAAAAAATTTTTCTGCATTCGCGTAGATCATATCGTCATCAAAGGGAACGTCAATGTTCAGATACGAATCAGAGCAGATGATGCAGGGTTCTTCTCCGAAGACATATCCCTGTGAATCCATTTCAACCAAGACTATGTCATAGGTGTTACAGAGCGTTTTGGCAACAGAATTGATGCTTGTCTGTTGTGATTTCGCTACATAGCCGAGCATGGACGGAACCAGAATGGCGGCTAAAATGCCGATCACGGGCAGGACGAACATCATCAGCACAGCGATCACGATAATTATGATCACTGCGGTGTTATTCTTCTTGGGAGCGTTCGGATTCTGGTTTTGTGCGAATGCCTGCTGATTCTGAACGTTCTGATAGTTATATACGGCGGGATTCGGCATACCCGAATTCGGGGCTGGGTTCTGGGGTGTGCAGCCACAGACTTCATTTTCCGAAAGCGGTCTGCCGCAGTTCTGACAATATGGCATAAATAATCCTCCTTTTCATGCGGCTCCTTTCCGGAACCGGTATCTATATTATAAACCGGATTCTGCAAAAAAACAAGGGGTTTACCAAAAAACACAAAAACAAACCCGAAAGGCGGGAAGCCTTTCGGGTTACATAGGACTCTGAATTATTTCTTCTTTGTGTAGTCACCAATGGTCTTGATGCCACGCTTTTCATTCCACCATACCCACAGCGTCGGAGCGATGCACTGGGAGGAGAATGTACCTGCCAGCAGACCGAATACCATCGGTACGGAGAAGCTCATGATGTCGTCAACCTTGCATACATAAGCAACGATGCTGATGATGAGCATGGTGGACAGTGTGGTAACGGATGTACGGATGGAACGACGCAGCGTCTGGCTTGCACTTGCATTGACCAGATCTGCAATGCTGCTCTTTCTGGGCATCAATGCCTGATTCTCACGGATTCTGTCATAAACAACGATGGTGTTGTTGATGGAGTTACCGAGGATTGTGAGGATAACCGCCATAAAGTTGGCGTCGATGGGGAAGCCGCAGAATACGAATAC
>JAZOBK010000042.1:0-3473 GCA_045595985.1 Oscillospiraceae bacterium | reverse complement strand
TCTCTGCCCACAAAATTATGGCTTGACGGCGGCGGGTTATTTGTGTTATAGTATTCATAGCGGTTGCTCTCTCCTTGTTGCTTTTATTCTCGCAACTTAACTGTAACACAGGTCGGGGGGCTTCCGCTACCTTTTTTTATGTACTGTCACTCTTCTATTGTAAACCAACAGATGGGGTTGTAAAATAGACGCTGAACCCATTGACAATTTTACTATTATTTGGTATAATAAAATGTAACGAATCCGCATTGCGGAACTGAAAGGAGGTTACCTGTGAATTGACTTCACAGGGACACAATATGGAAAACAGAAAGATTGAAGTAACAGCCAAAGCAAATAAAAGCGTAAAGCTCGGTCTGATTCCGGGACATTTTGCAACCAACCACTCCCATGTCAACTACTTTGTAGATATGACTACCATCAAGACACAGTATCGTGCTGCAAGAGAAACCGCAAGAGAACTTGCAAAAGAATATGCACACAAGCCGATCGACACCATCATCTGCCTTGAAGGTACGGAAATGATCGGTGCATTCCTCGCAAGAGATCTCTGTGAGCATGGTGCAGGTATGAACAGCGGCAACGATATTTCCGTAATCACTCCCGAAACCAACATGAATAACCAGATGATCTTCCGTGATAACATTCAGAAGAAGATCTACAATAAGGAAATCCTGCTTCTGATGGCATCCGTTTCCACCGGCAAGACCATCAACCGTTCCATTGATTGTCTGCAGTATTACAGCGGCAATCTGGTAGGTATCTCCGCTATTTTCAGTGCGATCCCCTCCTATGGTGAGATCAAGGTGAATGCTATATTCACACCGTCCGATCTGCCGGAATACTGGTCTGCATTTGCCAATAAATGCCCGCTGTGTGCAAACGGCACAAAGGTAGACGCCATTGTCAACAGCTTTGGTTATTCCAAGATCTGATTGACAGCATGAAAATTCAAATTCCAAAAATTGAATTCAATGCACCCGTCGTTGTCTGGTATTCTATCATTTCATTTGTGATACTGTTATTTGGTTTTGCAACCAATAACCAGAGCACCGATGAATTCTTCACCTGCTACAGAACGGATGTTTCTGATCCGATGATGTGGGTGCGTATGGTGACATACGTTCTGGGACATTCCGATATGAACCATTATGTCGGCAATTTCTTCCTCATCATCCTCCTCGGCCCGATGCTTGAAGAAAAATACGGAAGCAAGACGCTTCTGCTGATGATGCTGCTGACCGCAGTGGCAGGAGGTCTTATCAACATCTTGATCACCAGCGGAGGACTGCGGGGTGCAAGCGGAATTGTGTTTATGTTCATTGTACTCTGTTCATTCACCAGCGTGCAAAGCGGCAGGATCCCGCTGACTATGCTGCTCGTGGTCGTAATTTACATAGGGCAAGAGATCATAAACGGTGTGTTCTCCGCAGACAATATTTCTCAGCTGACGCATATCATCGGAGGAGTCTGCGGCATTGGATTTGGTTTGTATTTTAATAACCGGCGTGTGAAAAAATAATGTTTCAGAATGCCCCGTCAAAAAATGGCGGGGCATTTTTATAAAAAATTTTGCTGACGCTGTAACGAAGTATGCTCCCCGATTGTCTAATAAACAAAGGGACAGAAAAGGAGGTGACCTGATGCATCGAGAATTTGACGAAATTTATCGTCTGTATGCGGCGGATGTGTATCATTTCATTCTGAAATTATCGCAGAATGAAACGCTCGCCATGGATATACTGCAGGATACCATGCTCAAGGCGATCACATCCATCGACAAATTCAAGGGCGAGTGTTCTATGAAAACCTATCTTTGCACCATCGCCCGCAATGAATACTACAACCATATCAAGCGTGCGGATAACCGGAATCTGCCGCTGGATTCTGCAAGGAATGCAGAGGACGAAGATCCCTTGGAACACCGCATTTCTGACAAAATGCAGGCAATGCAGATCCATCGGGTACTTCACTGTCTTGACGAACCGTACAAGGAAATTTTCACGCTGCGTGTGTTTGCGGAACTGAAGTTCAGCGACATCGGCAGTCTGTTCGGCAAGTCGGAAAACTGGGCAAGGATTATGACGGCTTGTATTCCGTCAGTGTTATGGGCAGAACCGCCGGTGACGACAATGCGGAGAAAGCTTTTGAAAAGGCAATAAACTTTGCGGAAAACCATCGTCTTACGCCCTACGGTTTTTTTGAATACCTGCTGATAACGGATGGCGAATATCTGTCACTGAATAGTATTCGTGGTCGCATACCCGGTATCCTCGACCGTTTTCAGGAACAATACCATAAACGTATAGAAAAAAGCATCACACAATTCTACATGAAGGACTATCTCGTGGAGGACTGCATTCTCACCATGCGATATGATGAGGAAAAGCAGATGCTTTACCATGAAGCTGTCCTGATTGCAAGCGATGCACAGGGCACTGCGATCATGAAAACCAGGCTCTACAGTACCTATGAAGGGCTTATCCCCCCCGAGGATGACATGACAACCATCTATCAGGACGGCTGCACCGATGCACTTGCAGAGGATCTTGCGAAGCTTTTCGGATAACAGATCAAAAAATTCCCCTTGCTATGCTGCCATAGCAAGGGGAATCACTTTTTCTCATATCACGCAACAATCAGCTTCTGTGCCTGCTGCATCATGCGTTCACGCTGTGCAGAGAGTCCTTTTTTATCCAGATAGTCCATCGCTTGTTTGAAATTCACAGGCCTGCTGTCGCAATTGTGTGCATCGGTTCCGATGAAGTGAATTTCACCGTCAGCGATCATATTCAACAGCCATCGCCGTTGAAACAGACTGCCATGCAGCAAGGATCCTGCATTGATCTGTTTTTTGACCGGCAAAGACATGATCTCCTCAAAATCGGATTTTTTCCAGATCGGACGGAATCGCTCTATATGAGCCAGCACGATCTGCACGGTGTTTTTTTGCACCAATGCCTGTATTGCACGCATCAGTCCCGCATCCATTTTCTCATAGGGCAGCTCCAGCAGCATGGTATTTGTTCCCGCAATGCACAATGTCGACAGATCCTCATACACCAGAGATTTTGTGAATGCCACCTCTGCTCCCAAAATCACTTTGGGTGCATCCGGTGCTGCTTTCTGAAGCTCTGCAAATGCAGTTTCACGACGTTCCAGAAACTGCTGCACACTTTCATACCGCATATAAAAATGCGGTGTGGCTATCACACAATCCACGCCCTGCTCATGCTCCATGCGGAGCATCTGCAGTGAAGTGGATCCATCCTTTGCTCCATCATCCATTTGCGGCAATACATGACAATGAAAATCAATATAAATACGAACCCCTCACTTTCGGGATTTTTTTCTGTTGGATCTTGATTTTTGCACAGGTTTCTGCTCTGCCTGTTCCTTTGCTGCTTGTTCTCTTAACGTCTTCTGTTCCATGTCAGCCTTTGCATAGTATCCGTAGCTATAGCCGCCATAGC
>JAZOBK010000041.1:0-2227 GCA_045595985.1 Oscillospiraceae bacterium | reverse complement strand
TAGGGGATTTCTCATTGGTGCGGGTGACAGGAATCGAACCTGCACACCTTGCGGTGCGAGAACCTAATGCTGATGTTACGGCAGTGATTTATGACACTCCTGATAGCAAATGGGTCACTTTGTCTATTAGCAGTGGCAGGAGTACGCAGTAAATTGGCAGAGTGTTGCTGAAGCATATTCCGACACTTTCAACACTGATGCATTGGTAACAGTATGTGACGACACCGACTATCTGTTTATGCATATCCGCAATACAGCAAACGGAATTGACGGATGGGTAAATGTTGGAGAGCCGGAATATGGAAAAAATGTGCCGCAGAACCAGTCACGCTCCGTTTCGTAAAATAGTATTAGATTTCGATGCATTCAAGGACACCGTACAAAAGAAATATGTTTGTGCAGAAGATGCTTTATACGTTGCAGCTGATACACTTGCATTAACAAATCATCAGTGTGGCATGGATGCACAGCACGTTGAAGTCTTACCTCAATCGGGAAGGACTGTGCTATATTTTACTGTGCCTCAGACTGAAATCACTGAACCTGCATTCCTGCGTTTTTCAGGAAGTATTCCGTCACTGCAATCTTTCGGAGAGGAAATGCGGCTAATTTTCTACAATAGCGGCGGCAAATCCAAAGGCATTCCTTGCCATAGCGGTGGTGGCTGTTGCAGGTGTACTCTACCCATTCCTTGTTACTGCACACTCTTTGCTTTGCAATCAGAATCGCACTGCATTCCGCACATTGATCATAATCAAATAACGACATTGCGTTCCGCCTTTCACAAGCGGTTCGGTGATACAGCATACGCCGTCCATTTCGGACGGCACGTCTATCATGAAAATTTATCCCTTATACACTCGTTATTTTTTGAAGATATTGATGCAATTTTTAGCAATTATTTTGGGATCTGAGGATTCCGTCAGGCTTTCGGCAATTTTCATCACCTTTTTGACAAATTCAGAGGAGAATCGTGATTCCATCAGATTCTTCATCCATTCAACATCTTCGATGGTTTTGTTTCCTAAGTAGATCTGCTCAAAAACATAGATTGAGCCTTCACCGAGTGCTGTGATGATGCTGCCTGCTATGATGGCATTGAGAACGCTTGCACCAAGATTGATGCCCGGTATCATTTTCAATGCACTGATTGCAGCCTTTGCTGCAACTCCCACAGTGCCTACCTCAACAATGGAAGTGAAAAAAACCTTCGATTTTTCGTCTTTATTGATGCCGTAGATCTGTGAGAGGGAGTTTACCATGGCAACCTCAATGGGTGTAAGGATCGCTGCATCGGCAAACGGAATCGGCACAGCACCTACGATTACACCGGCAGTTGTCGTTGCGGCAACTACGGTCTGTGCCAATGCACGCTTTCTGTTGAGCTTGAATTGTGCAAGATCATTTTCTCCTGCCTGGATTCCCTCCGGCATCAGTTCATTTGTCTTTTCAATCAGTTCTGTAATTCCTGACGGCGGCGAAAACACTGCATCATCAATTTCGTAGATTGCCGCCACAACGGGAATGATCTCACGCGGCGTTCTGGATGCATTTTTCTGCTTAGCGAAAGCAAGCTTAACCATTTCAATATTTTCGGTTCTTTCTTTCACAGAATAGGATTTGGTGATCGTCACAATGATCGGTACGGTTTTCCACATGGAGGTTGCTCTCAGAAAAACTTGCAAATCCCTTGAGAACAATTTGCGTCGGGTGCCATCCACACAAAACCAGATGAGATTGATCTGATTATCCTCACGCCCCTCTTTTGCACAATTCCTTGACCATTTTTTTACAGAATTGATTGCCTGCTGATCTTTCAGGAAGGATGCCTCAAAACCAACGGTATCAATCAGACGAAACGGAATGCTCTCATTTTCGTGGATTTTCAGTTCACTGGTCGTTCCCTCGATGCCCCATCCGGTCACAGCAACATCTTCACCAAGAACAGCGTTGATCAGAGTGGATTTACCGACACCGGAGTTTCCGATTACCAGTACATTTCCTTTTTCCATAAAACTTTAATCCCTTCTTATAATTTCTCTACATCCTTAAAATTTAGGTTCCAGATTTCATCATAAATAAAATCTGGAACCGCTGTTTTTATTCTACAATCAAAGAACTTCCCGTCATTTCCTTTGGCTGTTCAAGTCCGAGGAGCTTTAGGATGGTCGGGGAGAGGTCAGCCAGCACGCCTCCCTCACGGAGCTTGCAGTCGCCTGCACCGACA
>JAZOBK010000040.1:0-12381 GCA_045595985.1 Oscillospiraceae bacterium | reverse complement strand
TGTGGATTTTGCACAGTGGTACACCGACATCTGCAAGAAGGCGGAACTGATCGCCTACACAAGCATCAAGGGCTGCATGGTCATCCGTCCCTACGGCTACGCCATCTGGGAGAACATCCAGCGGATTCTGGACGGTATGTTCAAGGAAACAGGCCACGAAAACGTAAATATGCCCATGTTCATTCCTGAAAGCCTGCTCCAGAAGGAAAAGGATCACGTTGAGGGCTTTGCACCCGAGGTGGCATGGGTAACGCACGGCGGCCATGACAAGCTCGAAGAAAAGCTCTGCGTACGTCCGACCTCCGAAACGCTGTTCTGCGAACACTATGCAAACATCGTGCATTCCTACAGAGATCTCCCGAAGCTCTACAACCAGTGGGTTTCCGTTGTCAGATGGGAAAAGACCACCCGTCCGTTCCTGCGTTCCCGTGAATTCCTGTGGCAGGAGGGACATACCATCCACGCAACCGCTGAGGAGGCAATTGAAGAAACCGAGCGTATGCTCAATGTATATACCAAATTCTGTGAGGAATCCCTCGCAATGCCCGTTGTACAGGGCAAAAAGACCGAATCCGACAAGTTTGCAGGTGCAGTTTCCACCTACGCCATCGAAGCACTGATGCATGACGGCAAGGCACTGCAGGCGGGCACCTCCCACTATTTCGGCGACGGCTTTGCAAAGGCATTTGAAATCGAATACACCGACAGAGATAACAAGAGAGTACATCCCCACCAGACAAGCTGGGGCGTGACCACAAGACTCATCGGTGCAATCATCATGACGCACGGCGACGACAACGGCCTGGTTCTTCCTCCTGCGGTAGCTCCCATTCAGGCAGTGATCGTTCCGGTTGCAATGCACAAGGAAGGCGTTCTGGACAAGGCAAACGAGCTGAGGGATCGCCTTGCAAAGGCAGGCATCCGTGTGAAGCTTGACGATACGGATAATTCCCCCGGCTGGAAGTTTGCCGAGTATGAGATGAAGGGCGTTCCGGTTCGTGTGGAGATCGGCCCGAAGGACATCGAGGCAAACCAGTGTGTTGTAGTAACACGTCACAACCGTGAAAAGACCTTCGTTTCTCTGGATGAGCTGGAATCCGTAATTGCACAGAAGCTTACCGAGGTGCGTGACGGTATGTTCCGGAAGGCACTCGAAAACCGTGAGAACAAAACCTACCAGTGCACAAGCATTGACGAGATCAACAAGGCTCTCGAAGAAAAGGGCGACGGCTTTGTTGAGGCAATGTGGTGCGGCGATGAAACCTGCGAGGATGAAGTAAAGGCACAGACAGGTGCAGGCTCCAGATGTATTCCCTTTGCACAGAAGAACCTCTCCGACAAGTGCGTTTGCTGCGGAAAACCCGCACAGCACATGGTTCTCTGGGGCAAGGCTTACTAAGTGCGGAGCCCGCACGGGCAAGATTGCCTGTCAGGGAATGCCCTTGCAGCCCCGACCGCAATGCACTTTTGCCTGCGGCAAGCAGTGCATTGCTGATTCAGCAAGCAGACCGCCGCACAAGGCGGCTTCAATACAGCGAAAAAGCAGCATAGTGCGGAGCCCGCACGGGCAAGATTGCCTGTCAGGGAATGCCCTTGCATTCCCGACCGCAATGCACTTTTGCCTGCGGCAAACAGTGCAATGCTGATTCAGCAAGCAGACCGCCGCACAAGGCGGCTTAAGTGCAGTATATTTGACAGAAAACGAAAACTCACAAGCGGCGGTGCTCCGCCGCTTGCAAAGCCCCCACTTACTTCCGATTCCACTCATCAAAGGGGTAGGGATCGGGAAGGGGGAGTGGGGGAAAACGAAAGGGAAGGGGGAAAGAGTCCCCCTTCCCTTTGGGTTTCCCCCGCACATTGAAGTGCAGTATGAAAAACCACAGGAGAATAAAAATGAAGAGAATCAAACGATTGCCGGTCATTCTGCTGTCAATTATCCTCTGCGGATGCACTAAGCCCGAAGCACAGCCAACTGTTGCAATTCCCGAACCGACAACGGAAGCACCGGCACAGACAGAAACACACCCCCCGACCATTCCCGCAGAATCGGACAGGCTCTCGGAGATTCTCACCTCGATGACGCTCGAAGAAAAGGTCTGGCAGCTGTTCATGGTTACCCCCGAACAGCTCACGGGCGTTGGCTGCGTCGTGCAGGCAGGCAGCACCACACAGCAGTCGCTGCAGGAAAAGCCCGTCGGCGGCATCATCTATTTTTCCCAGAATCTTGAAACTGTGGAGCAGACCACAGCGATGCTATCGGGAACACAGGCGTTTGCAAAGGAATCGGACGGCATCGGGCTGTTTCTGGCAGTCGATGAGGAGGGCGGCACGGTTGCCCGTGCTGCAAAGGCACGCGGCACAACAAAATTCCGGAACATGGCACACTACGGCAAAAACAACGACGCACAGGAAGCCTACGGCATCGGACACACGATCGGCACGGACATTGGTGCACTGGGCTTCAATGTGGATTTTGCTCCCGTTGCGGATGTGGATCTGTGCGACGGAAACGAGCTGGGCGACCGCATTTTCAGCGATGATCCGCAGGTCGTGGCAAACATGGTTTCCGGTGTTGTGAGAGGTTTACAGGATGCGGGCGTATCAGCGACGCTCAAGCATTTTCCGGGACTCGGTGCGGAGGACGGCAATTCCCACGATGACACGCACGTTGTGATCGACCGCAGCCTTGCACAGCTGCGTGAAGCGGAATTCATTCCGTTTGCGGAAGGAATTGCAGCAGGGGCGGATTTTGTGATGGTTGGCCACCAGATCATGACCTGTGCGGGAGATGAGCTTCCGTCGGATCTTTCCCATACCGTCGTAACGGAATATCTTCGGAAGGAGCTTGGATTTGAGGGCATTGCCATCACCGATTCCCACATCATGAACACCATTTCGGGAACCTATTCTTCGTCCGAAGCGTCTGTTCTGGCGATCGAAGCGGGCATGGACATGATACTCATGCCGCAGGATGTCGTGGAAGCCGTGGGCGGCGTTTGCGAAGCCGTAGAAAGCGGCAGAATTCCCGAAAGCCGCATTGACGAGAGCGTCACACGTATTCTCCGTGAAAAACAGGAGATGGGGCTGATCTCATAGCAGGAAAGGAGCAATCCATGAACAACGAACGTTTTGCAAAGCAGATCGAATTTCTGCTGGAACTGGAAAAACTCAAGAACGTCTACCGCCAGACGCTCGTTCTGCACGAGGACAGGGCGGAGAACGACGCAGAACACAGCTTTCATCTTGCAGTCATGGTGTTTCTGCTTGCGGAATATGCCAACGAGCCCGTGGACATTCTGCACACGATGAAAATGGTGCTTGTCCACGACGTTGTGGAGATCGACGCAGGCGACACCTATTATTTTGACGAAAAGGGCAATCAGGACAAGGCGGAACGTGAGCTGAAAGCGGCAGACCGCCTGTTTGCGATCCTCCCCGAGGAACAGGCAGCGGAATTCCGCAGTCTTTGGGAGGAATTTGAGGCGAAGGAAACGCCGGAAGCGAAGTTTGCAGGAGCACTTGACCGCATCCAGCCGATGTTGCTCAATTATACAAAGGGCGGACTTTCGTGGAGGAACCACGGAATCTCCGAGGAACAGGTCAGAACTCGAAACTTCCCGTCGATCTTCGCAGGAAGCGAACTGATCGGGAAATTCGCCGAGGAGATCACTGCTGACGCAAAAGAAAAAGGGATGCTGAAATAACCCATTGCTTACATCGGGGGTAAGGGGATGATCGTCCCCTGCGGGATTGAGGGACTGCAAGCCCACTGTTCCACTCCCGTCACACTCTAAACTATATACAGGAGGAACACCCATGAAAGACCTGACCATTGGCTGCAAAGCCACCGCCGAAACGATCGCAACCGCCGACAAGCTTGCCGTATCCGTTGGAAGCGGTTCGCTGAAAGTATTCGCAACGCCCATGATGGCTGCCCTGATGGAAGCAGCCGCCTGCAATGCCGTTGCACCGTTTCTGGAGGAAAACGAAACCACCGTCGGCACGCAGCTTTGCATTGACCATATTTCGGCAACGCCGCAGGGAATGAAAGTCACCGCCGAAGCGGAGATCACGGCTGTCAGCGGACGGGAAATTTCCCTGAATGTCCGTGCATTCGACGAGGTCGGAGAGATCGGCAGCGGCACGCACAAGCGTTTTGTGGTGCTTGCAGAGAAATTCCAGAGCAAGACCGATCAGAAAGGCAAGTAATCCATGAGCAATACAAAAAACGGCGATATGCCGATGGAAATTGAGAGAAAGTATTTGATCGCAATGCCCGACAGGGTGAAACTTTCCCTGATTCCCGACTGCACGGCAACCGAAATTGAGCAGACCTATCTGACGGATGCGGATGGTATGTGCCGCCGTGTACGCAAGCGTGGAAATCCCCAAGACGGATGGCATTTCGTGCTCACAAAGAAGAAATCCGTGGGATTCGGCGAACGCATCGAAATCGAGGAGGAAATCACCCCCGAGCAGTACCATGCTCTGCTCAAGGAATCCCACCCCGACAAGCAGACCGTCCGCAAGATCCGCTACTGCTTCAAGTTCCGAAAGCAGCTGTTTGAGCTGGATGTGTACGCCTTCAGCGATACCCTTGCTACGCTGGAAATCGAGCTGCCCTCCATCGACACACCCGTGATTCTGCCATCCTTCGTGCAGGTGATCGCAGACGTGACGGGGGATGAACGGTTCAGTAATTATGCGATCTCGGAAAATTTGCAGTTCCCCGCATTGGAACAATGAAAACAGCCCCGCCTGTGAAAAGGCGGGGCTTTCTGCATCCGTATACAACAAATCCGGAGGGAGAACGCATTCCCCCTCCGGATTTTCTATTCATGCACTTGGATTCCCTTGGCGTCGCAGTTCCGCAGTGCAATGACCGCACCGCGGATGCAGTACGCCGCAGGATCGCCGGAGGGGCTTTTCTGCAGGCAGCGGACTGTTGTTCCGGCAATCAGCCCGATGTCCTGCAGCCGCCTGCGAATTGCACCGCCCATGCAGAGCATCTCCACTCTGGCACATTCGCCCTCCTCCAGCATATCAAGCGTTCGCACCCTGTCTTCCATGTAATTCTCCTTAACCATCGGGAGTGCCCGCACCGTGAGAGTCGGCTTTCCCTCTCACTTCATTATATGCGGGCATGGAAGATGTGTCACTACGCCTGACCTATATGATAAAAGCCGTCGTCGTAAGCCCAGAGCTTCGTCCGCAGACCATTGCTGCCGAAGGTCATCTGCACGCGGCAGATATAGGATTCCGGCAGAAATTCGCCGAAACTCACCCTGTCGCAGATCTCCTCATTGGCAAAGCCGTTGTACACCACATACCTTGCCCTCCAGCCCCTCTGCGTAAACAGATTGCGGAACACGAGTGCCTGCTCGGGATCATACAAATACTGTTTGTCCATCCTGATCTGCTTGTGACGGACGATCTCCGCCGCCGCCACGGGATTTTCCAGACGGTACGCATCATAATTGTCCTCAACATCCGCCATATGGTACATACTCACGATCTTCGTCATATCCTGCACCACGCCGTATTCCAGCACCTGACTGCTGTCGGGGGCTGTCAGTTTCGGGTTGTTATGCGGCGTAAGCCGCACCGTGTTCATGTGGATGTACGGGTAATTCCCCGACAGCTTGTACCCGAAATTCACAATGCTGTCCCAGATGCTCGCACCATCCTTGACGAAAATATACCCCGTGCCCTCATAATCCTCATAATACACGTTCGGAAATGTGTAGAATCCCGTCATCAGCCTGCTCATCGTCATGTCAAAATGCAGTCCCGGCACGATCTCATTCTGTGCCAACACCGAAGTAAAGCTCCTTGATCTGACCTGCACAAAAACTTTGCCGTCACGCCGATACTGCCGGACGTTATCCACCATGCCCATAAAGATGCGGTAATTGCGATGATACAGCTGAATCGACGTCACATTCCCGTAATCCTGTCCCTGCGACAAAAACGTCGCCGTCACCTGCGTGAAGGGTGTGTACGCCTCACGCTCTAAAGTGACTGCAAGGCATTCCGTTTCAAATACATACTCCTCGCCCGACTGCAGGCGAAGCATAAACCGATTGATCATGCGTCATCCTCCTGTGCAAGCGTCGGGGAAGCCGCCGTATAAAATACCAGTGTAACTGCCGTATCCGTCCGATTCTCGCTGACCGTGTAACCGCAGAGCCTTGCCTGCGAAAACACAAGCCCACGCACCGTCACATCCTCCTGTGTGCCGTCATTGAGCTGCTTTGCCAACGCCGCCGTCACCGCCGCCGCATCCTGTGCGGGTGCAAGCTTTCCCTCCATCGTCAGCCGCGTACCCTTCGGGAAGCTCGCTGTTACGGCGGCAAGATTGTCCGCCGTGCACTGTTCCTTCAGCACGCACGTTCCCGCCGTCTTATAAGCGGAAAGATACAGCGTGACGCCGCATACCGTCACGGGAAAGCTTTTCAGCGGCTGTAAGATCACTTCCGTCATGCCGATTCCTCCGTTTCTCCGATGCAGAACGCACCGTGCAGACGGAAGGTTCCGCCGCACACCATGCGTTCAAGCTTCAGGTCGATCTTCGGAGACTGTGCGTCAAATTTGAGAAACACACAATCCGCCCCCAGCATCGCAGGCACGATCTTCCGAAAGAAAAACTGTGCAGCATCCTGCGGATCTGCCAGCATCGGCGAAAGCAGATCCACATGAAACTCCGCCGTAAACGGATATACCGCACCGCCGCTTGCAGGGAAGGCATCCCCGAATTCCACCTGCTGCACAGAAATCACCGTGAACAGCTTGTGTGATTTCTTCTCCACGGGCACTGCGTCAAAGGAAGTATATACCTCCCGAATGCCGCTGCTTTGCAGACGTTCCAGCACTGTCCGATACAACTCCTGCATGGCAATTCCCCCTATACACCTTCAAATACAAATTCATCATCACACAGCAGATCGCTGCAGAGTGCCTGATAGGAACGTACCAATCGGAGTGCAAACTGAAACTGCTGTTCATCGTCGGACTGACGGGCGATCGTACCGGCATAGGTCGCCAGTGCCTTTTCCCTCGCACCGTGCATCTGCGTGTAACGCAGATTGGCAATGCCGGCTGCAAGATAGTTCAGACGAACATCCGTACCGTCCGCACCTGTACGCAGCTTTGCCGTCACCTCACGGATCGCCGACATCAGCAGCGGCATATGCTGCTGCATATCCTGTTCCCCGGAAAACAGGGAAAAGAGCGAACCGATCATATGCATATCCATGTTGTTTCCTCCTTTTCGGATGATTTGGGTTCCGCCCCCACTTGCGACCGATTTTCCACGGACGATCGCAAGCGTGCAGAGAGCGAAACCCACAATTCATGATAATTCCGGAAATAGCAAGGCAAATTCATCACACAAAACCCACAACGCCTAACAGCAGAATTCCTCCACCGCCGCCGTGCATTCGCCCATCAGCTGCACCTGCGGCACACCGCTTTGCTCGGCAAGCAGCTCCTGTCTGAATCCCATCAGCTCCTGTAGATCCATCTTTTCCGCCGCCATGCACAGTGCCTTGGACACCGCACCGCTTTTGGCTCTGCTGCAGAGCTTGACCACCTCGGAGCGAAGCATTTCCTCCGCCTGTGAGAGAAGCTTTGCCTGTTCCTCATACTTTTTCTCAAGTTCCATTGTTTCACCATCCTTTGCACGATAGAACTTCGTCACACCTGCCGCAACCTGTGCAGGCACCGCAACGAAGCTCCATTCATACGCATCCCTGATGTCGTCAAGAATCGTGTGGCAGAACTTTTCACCATACGTTCTGCCGTTCACATGACCGCAGGCGGATTCCCGTCTGTCCGCACCGCAGACGGAGCAGGTGTGCTTTGCCGCACTGCAGGACACGCTCACTTCCTTTTTGATACCGCCCTCAATCTCACGGATCAGATCAGCATTTGCCTGTGTCCGCACCATATACGCCTGTGCCTTCAGGCAGACATACGGTCTGCCGTCTGATGTCTTTCGTTCGGGCATACGGACGATCTGTGTATCAAAAATTCTCGCCGTCTGACCGCTGCTTCTGGGATCGTGGTCGAAAATCCCCGTTTTTCCGATAAAAAGCCCCTTCATCTGCTCCAGAGCCGATTCGGAAAAACGTTCTCTGTCCCTGTCAATGTCGTTGTCACACAGGATCACATCGAACAGATACACTTCCTCCGCAGTCAGTTCTCTGCGAGTGAAACGGTTGATCTTGCTGAGTTTGTCTTTCATATGGTTCCCTCCTTTGTAGAGATTGTGGGGGACGCTGTCCCCCACATGCGACCTTTGCGGCAAAGCCGCATTGGGAGCGAATTGTCAGTGGCGACTCGCCGCCCCCACAAAAACTACAGCTTCAGCATCTGCACGGCATCCGCAATGAGCGTGCGGAATCCCGCATTGACGGAAACCGCAATGCAGTCAAGCTGACGGTCAATGAGCTTGTCGGTTTCAAGCACGACATCGCTGCTCTGGATCTGTTCCAGTGCAAAATCCTTGTCGATGCCCAGCACCACCGTATCATCGAGCTGCGGACACTTGACGAGCTTTGCACCGAACGGCAGACGGATCTCACTTGCTTCCTCGGAAGAAGCCTCGATCATCTGGTTCATCACCAGAATATCCGCCATAACCGCAGGGGAAGCAAGAACGGTCGTCAGATTGCAGCCGTCGAACTTGCCGTACAGAGCCGCAAGGTCGGAATACGCAAGCTCGCCGCCCGCCTTGGTGATCGCACCGGCGGCAGAAGCAGTTTTCAGCACGGAAACCGCCTCATTCACAACGCTGTCCGCAAGCTGTCTGCCCACTCTGCGAAGCATCAGACCGAACACATCCAGACGCTGCTGGCGAACCGCCTCATAGGACGCACGGATGACTCTACCGTACTTGGAAAGCGTCACAACATCGTCACTTTCCATGATTGCAGAAGCAGGCATTTCCTCGCCCGCCGCGGTAATGGTGTATTCCTCGGAATCCGTCAGGCTGCAGCCCTGATAGCGATTGGATTCACTTCTGGAAACCACCGCCACCATGTCGGAAAGCACCGCTTCCTGCATACCCTGCATCACGGAACGTCTGACAAATTCGGGGAACAGCACGGCACTTTCCGTCGTTGTGAAGAACTTCTCCACCCTGTCGCAGAACGGGCCGTTCACACGAATGTCGAAACGCTTGAGCTGACGCTCGTAGGCGTCAAGCTTTGCAAGCGGCGTCTGTGCATACTGTGCCGCAGGATCCTGTTCCTCCAGTGCCTGCAAAAAGCTCTTGTTTGCCAGATGATACATACCCTTTTCCAGTTTTACATCGTTGTACATAGAATTTCCTCCTTATTTTTCATACACTTGCGGGATACAGTTCCTCTGTTATCCCACCCTGCTCTCAATCTCTGCCGCCTGAGCATTGTGCAGTCTTGCCAGTGCAAGCTCTGCTTCATCCTGAAGATTGATATGATCCCAGACCACTCTGACCTGCGACTGTGAACCGCACAGCTGCAGGAACATTCGGGCGATCCTGCATATCACAGGTTCGAGAATCCGCCTGTAATACTCCAGCTCCGAAGTCAGAATATCCGCCTGCTGTGCGGACATACGCTCCGTGGACGACCAGTTCAGCCCCAGCAGAAACGGCGGAATCGAGAGCTTTGAAAGAATCTGCTCCAGAAGCTGTCTGACAGGGATCTCCGTTTCGGGCATCTGGCTTTCCGCACCGATCACCTTGATTCCCACATCTCCCACAGCCACGAAATCACGGACTTCGCCGCATCTTGCGGCGTGCATACCGTCCGCCCATTCCTTTGCGATCTGCTTTGCACGCTCTCCCGCATATGCCATTTCCGCAGGATCATTCGACGGATGGTACGTCACCGCATAACGCACATTGCCTGCACGGCCAAAATTCTGCCCCACCGATTCGTAGATCCGCAGCAGAATCTCCGCAAACACCGGAATTCCCTGCAAAAGCGATACGCCGTACACCCCGCCATCCGGCGGCTTGAGTGCGGAAAACAGAATCCGCTCCGGATACGGCAGCAGGATTTCCTCCTCCCCACGCCGCAGCACATATTGCCGCTCCATCGGGGAATTTCCCGCTTTCACCGCCACGTCCTTCACTCTGCCATTCCACAGACCTGCCACGCACAGCCCCTCACGGTCAAGCACGATCTCTCCCACCGCATTGCCGTAAACCAGCAGACTGTCCAGATAGCTGTCGATGAAGCTGTAGATCGACTGCCCCGTCAGTCCCACGGGGACTTCACGCAAAAACCGATCCAGCTGTGCCTGCATCGACGCATCCGCACACTCGACGGTGAATGAGCCGATCAGACGTACCATCTTGGAAATTGCCGCATCCACCAAAGGCACGGTACGGCGTACTTTTTCAAACAATTCATAGGTGTACAGCTGTACAGGGAATTCCCGTACCGCCGTACAGCCCTGCGTCTGGATTGCCGTCGTTTCCGATGGCTTTGCCTTTCTTCGTTTGAATCGCACATAATCACCCCTTCCTTTCTTAAAAGGGGAGCGGGCTTTGCCCATTTCCCCTGATTTGCCTTCCCACAAACCGCCGCCCACCCGATTCCCACACACTCGCTGTTCCCTCACTTCATCTTGACAGGCTCAACGCCACGAAGCCCTCATCCTGCCTGCCGCAGAGGATCGTTGACACAAAGTACCGCATATCATCCATTGCGTGATCGTGCTCCTTTTTCGGAGCGTCCCCCACAGCACTGTCATTCCAGCAGTACTGGGAAAATTCACGCAGAATATCGCCGCAGCCTGCCGCAAAGCGGAGTCTGTCCGCCTGCAACGCATCGCTCACCTGACGAATCCCCGAAAGCACGTCGTTTTTCGCCCGCATCACACGGAATTTTCCGTGCTTTGCAATGCAAGCAATAAAGCTTGCCGCCGACGGATCGACCACCACACACTCGATATGCAGATCCCCCGCAAGCTGCACAAGCCCCTCGTAGTGCTCCTCGTCCGTGCGTGAAACTCCCTCACGCCTTGCCGCATAGTAGTACTCCCGAATGCGGTACCATACGCCGTCCGATTCTCCCCAAAGTCCCATGGAAGTGGGATTTACCGTGCCATAGTCGCACGAGATGACAAACCTCGAGCACTGCGGAATCTCCTCTGCCACATAACGCTTCTTGTCGAACATCGGATAGACCAGCCCCTCGGAAACCGTCCATTTCCCCAACACAAAGCGGTCGTAGAACACACCGCCGTACATACGGCGGTACCGCTCCTTCACACGCTCCGAAAGGGAAGGGTTGTCATCCATTGTGAAATGCAGGTACAGCACACGCTTTTCCTCGCATTTTTTGATCCACTCCCGATAGAACCAGTGGTACGGGTGTTCGGGATTGCAGTTGAACCAGAGCTTTGCCCCTGCCACCGAGCATCTCGCCAACGCCTGTTCCACGAAGGAACGCGGCATCAGAGCCGCCTCATCGAACAGCACGCCGCACAGCGTCATGCCCTGAATCAGAGCCGCCGAACCCTCGTCCTTGCCTCCGAACAGGTAAAACCGGTTGGTTTTCCCAAGCACGGTAATGTCCACATAGTGCCTGCTCACACGGGAAATACAGCGAAACCCCGTTTCTTCCAGCACCTGCAGCAGCGGTCTGACCAGATTGCGTTCCAGCGACGTAATGGTTTTTCCGCAGATGGCGAACGTCCCCCGATCAAAGCACGTCATCGCCCAGCACACGAACCCCAGTGACATGGAAAGCGTCTTGCCGCTTCGCACCGCCCCGTCGCAGATGACCGCATCCTTTGCTCGGTACTGCGGCATTGCCCACCACCGCAGAGCGAGCCGCTGTTTTTCGGAAAATCGGCTAAACTGCATGATTCTCCGCCCCCGTCAACGCTTCCAGCAGGCTTGCCGCCGCCGCACCGTTCTGACCGGAATTGGCGTATTCATAGAGTTTTTCGAGTGCCTTGAGCCTGTCAAAGAACCGCACCTCAACGCCTCCGCCCTTATCCCTCTTGATTTCGGAAACATTGAAAAGATTCATCCCCGCAAGCGTTTCCGCCGACGGCATTTCATCACAGAACGCCAGCCGCACCGCATCATTAACATCCCCGAACGCCAGCTTTCGCAGCCCCTCCGTAACAAGCTCGGTGTCATTCTTCTTTCTTGCCATATCCGACCTCCTCTCACCCAAACACCTCCAAAAACAAAAGGTTGCACATTCCAGTGCAACCTGCGGAGCCCGCAGCGGCGATTTTTTCTATCAGGGTTTGCCCTTGCATTCCCAACCGCAATACCCCTTTGCCTGCGGCAAAGGCAGTGAAGAGGAAGTGCGAAGCGGCGGCAATCCGCCGCTCACGAAGCCGGGACCAACGCAGGATTTCACACATCAAAGG
>JAZOBK010000039.1:0-3305 GCA_045595985.1 Oscillospiraceae bacterium | reverse complement strand
TAGTGTGTTTTAATGCCGGCGGCCTTAAGAAGCTCAAAATAGTGGATGGAGGACTTAAGGTTTGCTTTGCCGATACCCTCGATCGTAAGACCTACTGTGTTCTCACCGGGATCGAACACGCCGTCTTTACCTGTGCAGTCGTCCTTGAACTTGAGCATTACATTACCGTTTTCAAGCTTGAAAACATCCTTTGTCTTGCCGGTGTACAGTTTTTCCATAATGATAACTTCCTTTCATGCTTTTATTGAAATTTAAACTAAACGAAATCATGTACCGAGGGGAATTATTCCCACTCGATTGTTCCCACAGGCTTGGGAGTCAGATCATACAGCACACGGTTGATGCCCTCAACTTCGGCAGTAATGCGGGCTGTGATCTTGTTCAGAACGGCATACGGGATCTCCTCGATGGTTGCACGCATTGCATCGGTAGTGTTGACAGCACGGATGATTGCCGGCCAGCCCATATAACGCTTGTCATCTCTCACGCCGACGCTCTTAATATCGGGAACCGCAATGAAATACTGCCATACTGTCTTGTTCTGTCCTGCATTGTCAAATTCCTCGCGCAGGATCGCATCTGCTTCACGCAGTGCATTCAGGCGGTCACGGGTAATTGCACCCAGACAGCGTACGCCCAGACCGGGGCCGGGGAACGGCTGACGGTCAACCATGGATGACGGCAGACCAAGTTCCTTACCAACAACACGAACCTCGTCCTTAAAGAGGAGCTTTACAGGCTCAACAAGTTCAAATGTCATATCTTCGGGAAGTCCGCCTACATTATGATGTGATTTTACCGGCTTGCCGCTTTCCTTAGCCTTGATAGACTCTAAAATATCAGGATAGATCGTACCCTGAGCGAGGAAAGAAATACCGTCAAGCTTGGACGCTTCTTCATCAAACACCTTGATAAATTCGCCGCCGATGATCTTACGCTTTTCCTCGGGATCTTCCACGCCTGCCAGCAGGTCAAGGAAACGATCCGTTGCGTCAACATAGATCAGATTCGCATCCAGCTGATTCTGGAATACTTCGATGACTTCTTCGCTTTCGCCCTTACGCATCAGACCATGATTCACGTGCACGCATACCAGCTGCTTGCCGATCGCCTTGATCAGCAGTGCCGCAACAACGGAGCTGTCCACGCCGCCGGACAGGGCCAGCAGTACCTTCTTGTCGCCAACCTGTGCACGAACCTCTGCAACCTGTTCGTCAATGAACGCCTTTGCAAGTTCGGGGGTGTTGATTCTTGCCATGGATTCCGGTCTTACATTTGTCATAGTACACTCTCCTCCAGATGAATACGCATCAGCGTGCGGCGGTATGCCGTCGTTTTGACGGGGTATTTTTTAATATATATTATCATATCACAAAACCATGCAATTTTCAATAGGTTTTTTTATTTTTATAGCAGTTGGAAAAAAGTTTTTTTATCCCCTGTTTACAATTGACAAAATACACAAATTCGTGCTATAATGAGTGAAAATCGACCTTAGGAGGAACCCCTATGCCCGAAATCAAACTGACCACCAACCCCAACGCCGTTACCAGAATTGCCGATCTTCTGCATCAGTGTTCATTCGAGGATGTGGAACGCAAGATCCGGCTCCACTACGGTGCACGGGAGCTTGACAAATACCGCACCCTATACGAAAACCTCTGCCGCACGACATCCACGGTGTCTGAAAATGAGTTATATATCTTCATCACCGTTTTCATGGAGGATGAGGAGGAGGACATCCGTGTGGACGAGTTCGACGAGGACGACGACGAGCTTACATTCGATGTGAGTGCATTCTCCCCCGAGAAGGAAACCGTGTATTCCATCGCATCCGCACCGTGGGAGGAATTTCTGCAATTCGGCGTTTCTCCTGTAACGCTTCGCAGCTTTTCGCCGGAAAGCATTCTGGCACACTGCCTGTACGAGCTTTCCTGCTACGGCTTTGAGAACAGAAAATAATGCAATTCAGGGCTTTCTTCTTATAAGATGAAGAAAGCCCTGATTTTTTTGCGTTACACAGTATACCCCTTTGCCCTAAAATTGTCGATCAGATCGCCGAGAATCTGTGCATTGGTGGAAGAAACCGAGTGCAGCAGCAGGATTTCGCCGCCGTGTGCCGCATCCGTCAGCTTCTGCAAAGATTCCGCCGGATCGGGCTGCTTGTCCGTGATCCAATCCACATACGCACAGCTCCAGAACAGCGTCTTGTAGCCGAGCGACTGTGCCGTTTTCAGCGTATCCTCCGAAAACTCACCGCAGGGACAGCGAAAATACTGCATCGTATAGCCGTATTTCTCGATCATGAATTCATGCAGGGATGAAATCTCCTCCCTTGCCGCCACATCATTTAGCTTTGGCAGCGATGCGTGCGTCATACCGTGGTTGCCGAGCATATGCCCCTCTTTGATCATTCGTTCAATGAGTGCGGTTTCCGTCTTTGCATAATCCCCCGTCAGGAAGAAAATTGCCGTGACATTCTTTTCCGCAAGCGTGTCCAGAATTTCGTCCGTGTAGCCGTTTTCATAGCCCTGATCAAATGTCAGAATAATCCTGTTTTTGTCCGCTGAGGTCGCATACGCATCGTATTTTCCGAATTGTGCGTCAAAATCCAGTGCCCCCGTCGGGCAGTTGTTTCCGTCAACCTGTGTTCCCTGTCCGTATCCCATGCTGCCGCCGGATGCAGAAACGGGCATTGCCGTCATCAGCACGCATCCCAGCAGCAATGCTGTGATCCATTTCATACAATCCCTCTTTCCTGCGGCTTGTGCCGCAGGAATAGTATGCGTACGGACGGACAGCATATGTGTGGGAGATGTTTCTGATGCCATTTTTCCAAAAAGGCATTCGTAAAAACGAAATGTCCGCATCCTTCAAGATGCGGACATTGCAAATCCCACTCAATGATTCAGGTAATTTCTCACCAGTGCCTGCAGCAGTTCATCTCTGTCAATATGGCGGATCAGGCTGCGTGCGTTGTTGTGCGTGGTTATGTATGTCGGATCCTCGGACAAAATATAACCAACAATCTGATTGATCGGATTATAACCCTTCTGCACAAGAGCATCATAAATGATGGTAAGATTACGCTTGAGCTCAATCTCACGTTCTTCATTCACCGAAAATTTCATTGTTTTATCAGACATGATGCTTCCCCCTTTACGGAATAAATTAACCACTTATATTATACCTTATTTTCGCTTGTATCTCAATAGTTTGCGGTGGATTTCTCTTTGGATTCTACGTTTTGCAAGGTTTTTGACCTGTTTTTTGTGCACTTTGCCGAATTCCGCAGGGGACGCTGC
>JAZOBK010000038.1:0-5358 GCA_045595985.1 Oscillospiraceae bacterium | reverse complement strand
ACGCAGCGAAGTGAATGACAGAGTGAAGCATAATGTGTAAGCTGTATTATCCCGTCGCACCTGCGACAGATTGAGATCGTCTAAAACTATAATTTTTCTTGAGTTTTCCTCCGCCGAAGGCGGGGGAAAGCTCATAAATACGTTCTTCCACAATCCGAGTCTGCCGCACCTGCGGCAGATTTTTCATAAGGAGTGATACACCATGCAATTACAGCTTTCCGGCACAGCCAACGACTCCATCGTGGATGGTCCCGGTCTGCGGTTCACCATCTTCGTACAGGGCTGCCCGCATCACTGCAAGGGCTGCCATAATCCACAGACGCATCTCTTTGATGGCGGCACAGCGGCGGATACCGCAGAGCTTCTGGAACGAATCAAAGCCAACCCCTTGCTCGACGGCGTGACATTTTCCGGAGGCGAGCCATTCTGTCAGGCACAGCCGCTTGCGGAAATCGGCAGAAAAGTGCATGAACTCGGACTGAACACCATCACCTATACCGGCTTTACCTTTGAGGAATTATACGCACGCCGCAGCGAAAACGGCATCGGTGCGTTGCTGGAAGCAACGGATTTCCTGATCGACGGGCCGTTTATTGAGGCACAGAAAAGCTACCAGCTGCAGTTCCGCGGGAGTGCAAACCAGAGAATCCTCGACTGCCGGAAAAGTCTGGAACAGGGTTGTGCAGTGGAAACGGAGTTCCCGCAATGACGCAGAACGAGGAGAAAACCACAAACTACACCTACATGGTTCGCTGTGCGGATGACACGCTGTATACGGGCTGGACAAAGGATCTGAAAAATCGGATCGCCGCCCACAACGCCGGAAAAGGAGCGAAATACACGGCAGCACGACGTCCCGTAACGCTGGTATATGCGGAAATCCTTGCGGACAAAATCTCGGCTATGCAAAGAGAATATCGCATCAAACAGCTCTCAAGAACGGAAAAGGAACAGCTGATCCAAAGTGAACAGAATGTGGCTGCATTCATTGAATTGTAAATTAGATTTACGATTTATGTTAAAAAGCTTGACATTCCGGTTGTGCTATGGTATAATGGAATCATCATCGAACTACAGATGCAATCATCAAGGAGGCACATATGGAAACGTCACAACTTAAAAAAGAGCTTCGCTGTGGTGCGAATGCCAGCGGAGCAATATTGATTCTATTCTACGTATTCGTGTATGGCGGTACATTTCTAATCAGTACCGTTCTGAAGCAATTCGGCGATTTGCATGATAGTTTTCTGGGAGATCTGGGCAATTTCCTTGCTTACACATTCCAGTACCCGGTTACGGTACCGATCCTGCTGCTGATCTTCCACTGGATTCACGGCAAAAAAACCGGACTGCGGCTGTGTGACACCTTTTGTAAGCCGAAAGTCCCGATGAAAACATTGATCCGCTGGATTCTGATCTGTCTTGGCGTCACCTACGGAGGGGCATTTGTCAGCCGTATTTTCTGGATGCTCATCCAAGCCCTGACAGGAATGGAAATGGTAGCACAGGACTTTTCTTCTGACAGCACATGGCTTTCCGTATTGACCAGCATCATAGCGATGGTGATCTACGCACCGCTGTTTGAGGAAATGCTGTTTCGCGGTACGATATTCCGCAGCACGCAAAAGGGCGGCGATCTCGCCGGTGCAATTCTCTGCGGCATTCTCTTTGGTCTGTGGCACACCAACTACGACCAGACGATCTACACCGCAGTCATGGGCTTCTGTGTATGCGTGCTGTTTGTAAAAACCGGCACCCTCTGGGCACCGATCATCATGCACGCTGCAATGAATTCCATTGGTGCATTACAGTCGATCATTCTGGGCAGCATGAATATTGATATGAATCATATGCAGGAAATAATGGAAATGACGGACGAACAGGCGATGGAATTTCTGATGGAAAATCTGCTGCCGTTCGCCGCACTCATGCTCACAAGCCTGTTTGTAACGGGATTGATGGGGCTTGGCGTTATTCTGCTGATCATTGAGCTGGTACAGCACAAGCAGCTGTTTCATTTCGAGAAGGCGGAGGGCGATCTGCCCGTTGGTCAGAAGCTTGCAGTTTGTCTGACTTCACCCGTTATGCTCCTCGCCTGCATTGCCCTTCTGGTGATGACAATCCTGCGTGCAATGGGTATTTTATAAATGCAAAAACTGAGAAGAATTTGAGTTCTTCTCAGTTTTTTGTTTGGTATGATTCTGCCCCTTCAACTGCTTTTTGAATGTTATCAAAACATAGTTTCTGTATTTCGGCATTCCATTTTTTTCGATCATACACTACCGGAGGTTTGCTCTGATTTCTCCGCTTTTTGGGAATACCGCTTGCAATAATCTGATCTGCCAATGCATTCAGTTCATCGGTGCCGACACATCCCAGCACTTCCGCCATCCAGAAAATCAGCTCCCCGCAGACAATTGATCTTCCAAACACCTTTTGAGGTTTCGTGCGGTCACAGTATGACCTTGTCAGATGCCACCATTGCGTAGGCTCTGCTTTTCGATAATCCACTTCGATTCCCGAAGCATATGCATGCTTTATGTATCCGCCGCTTACCTGTTGAAATCCTGCCATCAGTAACCGTTCGGTAATCGGGCAAGGTGTATCTTTTTTATCTTGAAATACTTTTCTGATCTGTTCTGTATTCATCACATTTATTCTTTCGTCAATACGTCCCTACACCATTACGGTGCAGGGACGTTTCTCATTATATGCCGGAGCTTACCACCAGCCGCCGAATCCGGGGAATCCGGGGAAGCCACCGTTATTACCGCCGCTGACCGGTCCGCCCTCCTCAATGACTGCGTCCAGATAATCCAACGCATACTTGGGACGTTCCTGATAAAATCTGCGGACAGAATCCACACTGCTGTTATAACTGTTGATCTGCTGATTTGCATTGTGGCCATTAAAGCGTTGCCAGCTTGCGGCTGTTGCCTCACGCATCGTTTCCACATAACCGTCGATCAACGGTGCAACAACCTTCTGGTAGTCAAACTCTGTTTCCACGATATTTCGGTAATTTTCTGCAAACTCTGTCTTGAATGTTTCATTTTCCAGAAGCTTGTAGAACAATGCACCGATGTTGCTCCATTTTTGTTCCGTATTCATACTGGAAAGTGCATCGTAGTTATAATTGGTATTCATTGAATTGTACAGCATACTGGAATACTCGGTGTCAAATACCATGTAACGCCACTTGCAGTCGCCGTATTCATTGCCGTCAACCGCTTCATTGGTACGCCACATCTGCCAGTTGTTGATGCCGTTTGCACTGCACCAGTCCGCATTGCAGATATAAGTTTCCAGTGTAATATAATCCATAAAGCTCTGCATATCAATGGTATCGCATACCTTCTGATAATTCTTGTCATCACTCATATCCACGGACATTGCCCACTCGTAGAAATCCTTGTACTCCTGACCAACCGCCTCGGAACCCTCGATCTCGGCATTCTTGATGGTCGTCACATTTGTCTTGTCAATGCCGTAATGGGACTCGATGTAATTATCCTCCAGACGTTCCTTCATGGAATACAAGCCCCAGAATTCGCCGTCAATGAATACGATACAGCAATCCGAAGCCTGGAAGGAGAGATCCAGATTCTTTGCCATTGCCTGCACCAGATCATCACGGAACTTCACGCCATCTACGTCGTTACCGCCGTTTCGGAGTGTGATCTTGTCATATTCCGTAATGGGATTTCCGAAAATATCGGTCAGTCCTTCAAAGAATGTGTATTTCAGATTGGAATCACCGTATTCGCTGCGTGCATACAGACGGATGCTCTTTTGTGCATTACTTCGTGTCGCATTGCCCGCAATGCGGATGCCAACACCGGTTTCGTAAGCAAGCTCGCCGTTTTCAAAGATCTGAACATCCGCAGGGCGTTCCCACTCAATGCCCGACTGGTTGTAGTTTGTCGGAAGATTGGTATCCCATTCTCTCATCGTAGGATCAAATTCGGGACTGTTCTTCCATTCATAATACGCATCGCCGACCATGTAAATACCCGTTTCCGAGCTAAACATATTGTCGGGATCAGTGACAATGGAAACCACACGCATATCCTGATAATAAGCTGCTGTCTTGCCGACAAAATAGCTCTTGGTAACAACATCGCTGTATTCGCCATTCGCATCCTTGCACACTGCACGGAATACCATGCCCTTGTCAACCGGTTGACTCGGTGCGGATGCACCATTGAGTACAATGTCTGTGATGGCACTGAGCACATTCAGGTCATTCGTGTTATCTTTGACAGTGATCGCACTCTGATAGGTCTTTGCAGTATCCGAAGTTCTCGGATCGGTTCCATCCAGCGTATAGAGAATCGTACTGCCGGATGCTCCGGAGATCGTCAGCTGGAATTCGCTTGCGTAGAATCCGCTTTCCTTGGAGAATTCAGGTGCAGCCACGGTTTCAGGCGGTACAACTGCCTCTACCTCCACCTTTTGTGCCGTACTATTGCTTGCACCGGGGGTGGGAGTGAGCGTTTCAAACGCTGCTTCGCCGTTCTTGTATCTGCCATAAGTAACATCCGTAACCGCAGCAGGAACCTTCACCACATCCAGCGTACCATGTCCCGGGTGCGTCAGATACAGCGTTTCTCCCGTCGAACTAAGCTTGAACGGTGCGTGATGCTCCTTGGCATCCGTGCTTACCAGACCGTCATCGCAGCAGATCATGAGGTACCCGCCGGCAGGGATGACCGTACCCTCCGGGAAAACATACTTGAACAGATCCTTTTTACCGTCTGCCAGTCCGTAGCCGCTGATGTCCACTGAAGTTTTGCCGGCATTGTACAGTTCCACCCAGTCAGGCTCTCTGCCGTCGGCATCCGACCAGCATTCCTGATTGGACGCACAGACCTCGTTGATCATCAGTCCTGTGAAATCATCGGGCTTGTACTTGCCGGTCACCATCTTCTTGAGCAATGCCAGATCGAATGCGTCGATCGAGCCGCTTGCCGAGAGATCGGCATTGATGGAAACCTTCTTTTCCTTGTTCTGCAGGAATTTGGTAAGCTTCACGACATCCGTTACACTGACGTTTCCGTTCGCATCCGCATCACCCAGACAAGTGATCCCGCTCATTCTGACTTCATCCGCCGCCAGAACGGGGAGGCTCGTCCATAACAGCGTTCCGGCTGTCATTGCCGCCCATAAGCGTTTTTTGTTCATAACCAGTCCTCCTAAATAAGTTTTGTACTCTGATTTCATTCGTCCGCTGCTTGTGCAGCGATTTCTGTTTTTGCAAATGACATCAACGTCCATACAAAACCCCCTCACTTTCAGCATACCACAAATTCACTAAAAAATCAAGCCCATACGGGAAAAATTTTGAAAAATAAGAAA
>JAZOBK010000037.1:0-3697 GCA_045595985.1 Oscillospiraceae bacterium | reverse complement strand
GTCTGTCCGTTGGTCTGGAGAATGTCGAGGATATTATTGAGGATCTGACACAGGCATTCGCTGCTGCGAAATAACAAAATATAGCCGTTTCTGCAATGCAGAAACGGCTGTTTTTTTGGAATTACGTTTGAACGTATGTTCTTTTTTGTTTTCATGGTTTGACAAAATAGGCTACATATGCTATAATGCATTTAGAGTATCTGCATAACGGTAGGCGGTTCTCCCGTAAGGGAGGTGATAATGTATGATAAGCTTTTCGGACATGATTTTGTTCGCAACGTTTATTGCTACAATTATCTCTCTTGTTTATAAGATCACCAGAGATTTCTATAACAAGAAGTAATTCTTTATTTACATAAAGAAACACCGCCCGACTCTCCAAAGTTAGCGGTGTATCTTTATACCAACAACTAAAGGGAGATGACCGCTTATCGCAGGCACTCTCTTTAATTTTATAATAGCACAAAATCATGAATTTGTCAAGCAAAGTTTTAATACATAAGAGTCAACTTTTACAAATATTCATTGTATCAGCATGGAAATCGAATGGATCACGAAGCACACTGCCAGCCCGAGAACCGTCGGCATCGCCACAGAAAGCAGCGTCCACTTCAGGCTTTTGGTTTCCTTATAAATCGTCAGAACCGTGGTCGAGCATGGGAAATGCAGCAGTGAAAACAAAATGACGCAAATGGCTGTGATGGGTGTCCATCCATTTTCCACAAAGAGTGTGTGTAATGTGGAAAGCTCTGTAATCTCCGTCAGACTACCCTGTGAAAGATAGCTCATGATGATGATGGGAACGACGATTTCATTCGCAGGGAAGCCTAAAATAAAGGCAAGCAGGATCGTGCCATCCATACCGAACCACTGTGCAAAGGGATCGAGAAATCCGGCACTGTGTGCCAATAAGCTCTGATCTGCGACGGAAATATTGGCAAGCAGCCATATGAGAATTCCCGTTGGTGCGGCGACAACACAGGCACGCCCCAGAACAAAAATTGTCCGGTCAAGCATCGAACGCACGATGACCTTGCCGATCTGCGGCCGTCGGTAGGGCGGAAGCTCCAGCGTAAACGAAGACGACATTCCACGCAGCAGCGTTTTTGAGAGAAATTTTGACATCAAAAATGTCGTACCTACGCCAAAAAGGATGACAGCAAGGAGAAACAGTGCGGACAGGACGGAATCCACAACCGCGACACCCGTAACGAAAAACATGGTGATGAGGGAAATGAGCATGGGAAACCGTCCGTTACAGGGGACAAAGCAGTTTGTGAGAATGGCTATCAGACGTTCCCGCGGGGAATCAATGATGCGGCAGCCCGTAACGCCTGCGGCATTGCAGCCGAATCCCATGCACATGGTCAGTGCCTGCTTTCCACAGGCACCGCATTTTCGGAAACTGCGGTCAAGGTTGAACGCCACTCTTGGCAGGTAGCCTGCGTCTTCAAGCAGGGTGAACAGGGGGAAGAAAATTGCCATCGGCGGCAGCATTACCGAAACCACCCACGCAAGCGTGCGGTACATTCCCTGTATGAAAAGCCCGTCGATCCACGCAGGTGCGTCAATTTTCACAAGAAATCGGCTTGCGGCATCACCGATTGTAAACAGCAATTCAGAGAGCATTGCCGACGGGTAGTTTGCTCCGATCATCGTCAACCAGAGGATAACGGCAAGCAGCAGAAGCATGACGGGAATACCGAATTTCCTGCCGATGAAGATTCTGTCCAGCCTGCGATCCCTCTGATCCGTGCAGGAATTCTCCGAGGAAACGATATTGTCAGCAATTTTCTCAGCCTGCATAACAAGTGTGGAAATGACCATATCCTGCATTTTTTCACTTGTCAATCCCTGTTCGCCAAGCTTTTGCCGCATATTCTCAAGATGGGAAATGAACGTATCGGGCACGGACTTTGCCATCTCGGAATCAAGGAAAGAGGTATCCTGTTCAAGAAATCGCAGCACCGCCCAACGGGGCGGTACGGGCAGCGGATGATCCGCAAGCAGCTTTGAAAGTTCGGAAAGCGGCGTTTCCAGCAGATCTCCGTATTTCGGCTGAAAATGGCGATTTTCCTGCGTGTCAAGCAACTTCTGAAGACGCTCGGTCAATGCGTCCAGTCCCTTTCCGCTGCGTGCGGTAATTCCGACAACAGGGGTTTGCAGTTCCTCCTCCAAAGCCTGCAAATCAACGGAAATTCCACGGTTTTCAGCCTCGTCGAGGAGATTCACACAGACGAGAACACGCTTTGAAAGCTCTAACGTTTGCAGCACAAGATTGAGATTACGCTCCAGACAGCATGCATCACACACGACAACGACCGCATCGGACTGTTCCATGCACAAGAAATCCCGTGCAGTTTCCTCCTCGGCAGAATCCGCACGAAGCGAGTAGGTTCCGGGAAGGTCGACCAGAATATAGCGTTTTTCTCTATATTCCGTCACTCCGACAGCATTGGTTACCGTTTTGCCCGCCCAGTTTCCCGTATGCTGGTGCATTCCCGTCAGTGCGTTGAAAACCGTGGATTTTCCAACATTCGGGTTGCCTGCCAATGCTACGATATAGTCGCCCTGCGGCATTTTCTCCCCCTGCATCGTTCCGAATCCTGTGCTTTCCGCTGTCAGTCCCATGAAATCGCTCCCTTCGCATTCTTCAAGGACATTCTATGCACAACTCCGGCTGTCCTATTCCTCTTGCATTCCATGCGTTTCTGTGCTATAATGAATGCAGGAGATGATGCAAATGTTAGCGATGAACGGATGTAAGCTCGGCAGAAAAGTCCTATGTTTCGAGGAAATTGACTCAACAAACCGACTTGCCAAGGAGCTTGCCGTGAAGGGTGCGGAGTACGGGACAGTGGTGATTGCCGACAGGCAGACCGCAGGTCGGGGCAGACTTGGCAAGACGTTTCATTCGCCCGTCGGGGGAATGTACCTATCTGTGATCATCCGTCCGGATTTTCCGGTTTCCGATATGATGGCGGTGACTGCCTGCACGGCTGCGGCGGTATATTCCGCATTGAAAGACCACGGAATTTCATCAAAAATCAAGTGGGTGAACGATTTGTTCCTCAATGACCGCAAGATCTGCGGCATTCTTTGTGAGGGTGGATTTTCACAGTCGGGAGATCTCGATTACCTTGTGATCGGCATCGGGCTGAACCTGCAAAAGGACGAAAATCTGCCGGCGGAGCTTCAGCAGATCGTGACGGATATTGCATCCGAAACGGGACAGAATCTCGATAGAAATGCCGCAGCATCGTCGATTCTGCGTCATCTTGAAAGATTTCTCGGTGAAATTCACGAGCGGACGTTCCTGGGTATTTACACCGCCAATTCCTACACGATCGGCAAGCAGGTGATTGTCACTCATCATGGTGCAGAACGTGTCGGACTTGCCGTCGGATATACGCAGGATTGTGGCTTGATCGTGCAGTTTTCGGATGGAACAGAAGATGTGATCCGCACGGGAACAGCGAGATTTACAACAGAACAGGAATAAAAAAATCGGTGCTTTCGCACCGATTCAGCTTGTAAAAAAAGTAGTTTTCAGCGTTCTTCCAGCCCGTCGCAGGCGGGCTGGAAGAACGTATTTATGAGCTTTCCCCCGCCTTCGGCGGGGGGAAGCTCAAGAGCAATTATAGTTTTTGGACAGTCTCAATCGGTGCTTTCGCACCGATTTTTTCTTATTTTACTG
>JAZOBK010000036.1:0-3052 GCA_045595985.1 Oscillospiraceae bacterium | reverse complement strand
CCGTGACTATCCGTGACGGTAGATTTGTACTTCCCGTCAAAACCGAATACCGCACACAGGTGGCAGGTCTGATCCACGATACTTCCTCCAGCGGACAGACGATCTTCATCGAACCGATGCAGATCGTGGAGGCAAACAACGACATCCGTCTGCTGGAAAGCCGTGAGCTTGAGGAAATCGACCGCATCATGCAGAAGCTCTGTGCCGCTGTCGGTGCACAGGCTTCGTCGCTGCGGCGGCTTCACGATACCTGTGCGGAACTCAATTACTATTTTGCAAAGGCAAATTATGCCGCATCCCTGCGGGCAACCAAGCCCGAAATCAGCGATGACGGTATTCTGGAACTGAAAAAGGCACGCCATCCCCTGCTCGACAAGAACAAGGCGGTGCCGATTGATCTGGCACTTGGCGAAGCACACAACGCACTCATCGTCACAGGTCCGAACACGGGCGGTAAGACGGTTGCCCTGAAAACGGCAGGTCTGCTGACGGCAATGACAATGTGCGGATTTCTGATTCCCGTCACGGACGGGAGCCGCATTTCCATATTCCGGCATATTCTGGCAGACATCGGCGACAGTCAGAGCATTGAACAGAGCCTTTCCACGTTTTCTTCCCACACGCTCAATGTTGTGGAAATTCTCAACACCGCTGACGACAGTACGCTGGTTCTTCTCGACGAGCTGGGTTCGGGAACGGATCCTGTAGAGGGTGCGGCTCTGGCAATTTCCGTGATTGATTATCTGAAACAACTGGGTGCAAAGCTGATGGTGACCACACATTATCAGGAACTCAAGCTGTATGCGGCGGATACACCCGATGTCATCAACGCCTCGTGCGAATTTGATACCGCTACGCTCCGACCGACCTACCGGCTGATCATCGGTTCTCCGGGTAAATCCAACGCATTTGCGATTTCCGGACAACTCGGTATGCCGCAGTCCATTCTTCGTCATGCCGAATCCCTCATCAGTGAGGAGAACAGGCATTTCGAAAATGTCATCGCAAGGTTTGACGAGGCACGCATAGAACTTGAACGTGAGCGTGAAGAAGCAAAGCGTCTGCGTGAAGAAGCGGAGCTTCTGAAGACGGAATGGCAGGCAAAGCGTGACGACATGGCTTCGGAAGAAAAGGAAACGCTTGAACGTGCGGCGGCACAGGCAAGCCGCATCGTGGAATCCGCAAAGGCACAGACCAACGCTTTGCTTGACGAGCTGGAACAGCTTCGCAAGGACAAGGATAAAGCCGATTTCTCCAGCCGTGTTTCCACAATGAAGGGCGACAGCACGCAGCGTCTGCGTGATATGTACAAAAATGCGAATCCCGTTATCGGCTCTCTGGATGAAAATGGTGATTATGTTCTCCCCCGTCCGCTGAAAAAGGGCGATCGTGTACTGATCGCCGATCTGAATCAGGAAGGCGTGATCGCAGAGGATGCCGGACAGTCCGAATTCATCTTTGTACAAATGGGCATTATGAAGATGAAAATTCAGATCTCCCGTCTGCGGCTGCTTGATCCCAAAGCTGCCGACCAGAAAAAAGATCAGAAGAAGCAGCGTAAAAAAGGTGCGGTATCCGCAAAAGTGGAACGCCGCGGTTCTATGGAACTTGATATCCGTGGACAAGCCTGCGATGAGGGTGTGTATGAAATGGAACGCTTCATTGACAGTGCCGTGCTTTCAGGCATCGGAACCGTCACGATCATTCACGGAAAAGGCACGGGACTTCTGCGAAAAGCCGTGCAGCAGCGTCTGAAATCCATGAAATGCGTCAAGGAATTCCGAAACGGACTCTACGGTGAAGGCGAGGATGGCGTGACTGTTGTGACACTTCGATAAAACGACACAAAAAGTTAACAGAATATTATTCAACAAATCCCAAATGTTCAAAAAACATACTTGAACAATTTGGGATTTTTTGTTATAATAAAATTGTGTAATTATACTTATACGTATTCTTCGTACATGAAACATCTATGAAAGGGAACGATGTTTTTACATCGAAAATGACTTATGGATAAACGTAAACGCATTGCAGTTATTATCTGTAATATTTATCATCCCTGTCAGCAGCAGATCCTGAAGGGATTGATTTCACAGGCACATTCACTGGATTATGATGTTGCTGTTTTCACAATGTTCATGAATTTTGATGAGGAAACGAATTATCAGTATGGTGAGAATCATATCTTTGATCTCATCAACTATGAATTGTTCGACGCTGTTATTTTTGTCCCCTGCTCCATTGAAAAGGGTTCGCTTCGCCGTTCCATTGAAGCAGACCTTAGAGCCAAATGCCGTGCCCCCATTATCGCACTGGAAGTTGAAAATTCCGATTACCATTCGGTCATCTTGAATGATACCATTGCTTTTGAACGGGTGGTTTCCCACCTGATCGAAGTGCATCAGGTTTCGGAGATCCTGTGTCTGACAGGATTTAAGGATAATCTTCAGGCAGAAGCAAGACTTCAGGGCTATCGCAATGCCATGGAAAGCCACGGTCTATCCGTTCGCAATGACTATGTGATCTACGGTGATTTCTGGCAGAATGCGGCACTGGAACTTGCAGAGAAGCTCGTAAATGGCACTGTGGAAATGCCGGAAGCCATTGTTTGCGTCAGCGACTATGTGGCGATCACGCTTTGCAACCGTCTGATCGAACTTGGTGTTCGGGTTCCGGAGGATGTCATCGTTACCGGTTTTGACGCTTCAAAGGATGCGGAAAATAATGTTCCCGCTATCACCAGCTACGCCCGCCCGCTTGCGGATATGGGCATGAAAGCAGTCATTCTGGCACACAAGCTGATAACGGGCGAAGAATCTCTGCCTGTTTACGAGGATGTCGGTGATCTTGTAGCTGCGGAAAGCTGCGGATGCCGGGAAGATTTTATACAGAAATTCCACAAGCGTCAGAAGGAAATCAATACGGTCATCAATTATCAGGATCTATTCCAGACCAGTCACATGGCGGAATCGCTCAATTCCTCCACAACACTGATCAGATGTCTGGAAAAGATTATTTCCAATAAAGTCGGAGGCCAAGCGGTCTTAGG
>JAZOBK010000035.1:0-12437 GCA_045595985.1 Oscillospiraceae bacterium | reverse complement strand
AAGAACCCGAACTTCTCCATCGCTTTATAGATACCATCCTCACGCAGCTTTGCTGTCACAAAATCTGCATGGGGAATCAGCTTTTCTCCATCACCCATGGCGATTCCAGTGCCCGCACATTTCAGCATCGCAAGATCATTCAGACTATCGCCGATGGCGTAGGAATCTGCCTTCTGCAAACCGTAATATTGCAGCACAAAATCCATACCCAGTCCTTTGGAACACTCCAGAGGATGCATTTCCGCAAATCCCCATCCCCTGTCCACATAGGCAAAATAGGGGGCGATACCTTCTTTAAATGCGTCGAGATCGGTCTTTTCATCATACCCGATGACAAATTTATCGAAGGCAAAATCCGCATCCTCCGTACTTCGATAGATGTTCTTCTCCTGCATACGGAAGGTATTGCGGATATCCGTAATGAACGGAAGCTCCCGAGTAGCGGGATCAAAGAAAAATGCGTCACGGTGCTCGTACAGAGGTGCAGCATCACAATTACGGACAAGCTCCACCATTTTTCTGACAATTTCCGAAGGAACTGTACGGTAGAACAGCTCCTTCCCCTCGCATTCGATATAAGTACCGCACCCGCAGATATAACCGTCGAAGCCCAGCACCCGCACATCTTCATCCAGATTGCAAAGCGGACGGCCGGTATTCACATAGAGAAGATGTCCTGCCGCACGGGCAAGACGCAGGGCTTCCTTCGTGCTTTCGGGAACGAAATGCCCTGCATTATCCTCCATGAGCGTACCATCCACGTCAAAGAACATGATTTTTCGGGACATATTACACCTGCTTGAACAAATGCACCAGTTCCAGTGCAGACATTGCACAATCATAGCCCTTGTTGCCTGCCTTAGTACCTGCACGCTCGATTGCCTGCTCAATGGTATCCGTTGTCAGCACGCCAAACAGAACCGGAACCTCTGTTTCCAAGGAAACAGAGGCAATGCCCTTGGAAACCTCCGCACATACATAATCATAATGGGACGTGGAACCACGAATTACCGCACCTACACAGATAACTGCATCGTAATTACCGGACTTTGCAAGCTTCTTTGCGGCAAGCGGGATCTCATATGCACCCGGCACCCATGCCAGTGTAATGTCATCATCCGCAACACCGTGACGTACCAGACAATCCTGTGCACCGCCGATGAGCTTGGATGTGATGAATTCGTTGAAACGGGACGCTACAATGGCGATTTTCAGTCCCTGACCGCAATAAATTCCTTCTAATGTTTTCATAATGATTTTCCTTTCTGCTTATACTATAGATTTTATGACACACTATTCGGGCTTTACATCAATCAAATGCCCCATCTTTTCCTGCTTTGTACGCAGGTAGAAAAGGTTTTCGGCTTTCGGGGTAATCTCAATGGATTCCCGTGCTGTGATCTCGATGCCGTATTCCGACAGGTCGGAGATCTTTTCGGGGTTATTGGTCATGATACGCAGTTTCACGGCACCGAGATTTTTCAGAATCTGTGCACCCTCGCTGTAATCACGCAAATCTGGGGCAAAACCGAGTTCCACATTTGCTTCCACCGTATCCCTGCCATGTTCCTGCAGATCATACGCTTTGATCTTATTCAGCAGACCGATGCCCCTGCCCTCCTGTCGGAGATAGAGGAGAATTCCCCTGCCCGTTTCAGCGATCCGCTTCATGGCGGCATCGAGCTGTTCTCCGCAGTCGCAGCGGCACGCACCGAACACATCACCCGTGAGACATTCCGAATGCACACGGCAAAGTACGGGTTCTCCATCAGCAACATCCCCCATCACAAGGGCAACGTGCTCCCTGCCGGTGATCTGATTGCGGTAGCCGTAAATTTCAAAATCCCCATACTTTGTCGGAAGCTGTGCATGGGACACGCATTCCATGAACGGATCGTTCAGACGGCGATATTTTTGCAGATCCTGAATCGTAACAAAAACAAGGTCATGCTCCTTGGCGAATTCCGTAAGCTGCGACAGACGCATCATGGTTCCGTCACCTGCCATGATCTCACAGCAAAGACCACAGGGTTCAAGTCCTGCAAGCCGCATCAGGTCAACTGTCGCTTCTGTATGTCCGTTGCGTTCGAGAACACCGCCCGGCTTTGCTTCCAGAGGAAACATATGCCCGGGTCTGCGAAAATCCGCAGGATTCGCATTCAACTCCACGCACATTCTTGCGGTATAGCCTCGTTCCTCGGCGGAAATCCCGGTCGTTGTATCCACATGGTCTATAGATTCCGTGAACGCCGTACAATGATTGTCGGTGTTGTTTGTCACCATCTGCCGCAGACCAAGTTTTTTTGTATATGCACTGTCCATGGGCATACAGATAAGTCCCTTTGCATGGGTTGCCATGAAATTGACATTTTCTGTTGTGGCAAACTGTGCTGCACAGATCAGATCTCCCTCATTTTCACGATCGGGATCATCCGTTACCAGAATCAATTTGCCCTGCCGCAGGGCTTCGAGTGCCTCGGGTATTGTATGAAACTTCATAAATCCACTCCTTTTGCGGGAATCCGCATTTATATAAAACCATGCTTCGCAAGGAAATCCTCGGTGATGCCTGCGGATTTCGGCTGACAAAGCTTTTCCACATATTTTGCAATGATGTCACATTCAAGATTGACAATATCACCAATATTCTTTCGCAGCAGCGTCGTTTCCGCACCGGTGTGCGGAATGATTGAAACTGCAAAATCCGATGACGTCACCCTCGCAACCGTCAGCGATATGCCGTCAATGACGATCGAACCCTTTTCCACAATATACCGCAGCACAGCGGCATCCGCTGAAATCGTCACCCACACGGCGTTGTCCTCCTGTTTCATGGAAGTGATGCGTCCTGTACCGTCGATATGCCCCGATACGATATGACCGCCGAATCTTCCTCCTGCTGCCATGGCACGCTCCAGATTCACACTGCTCCCTGCACGCAAGGTACCAAGGCTCGTACGCCGCATGGTTTCCGGCATGACATCCGCCGAGAATGAAGAACCGTCAAAGCTGCACACTGTAAGACAGGTGCCGTTAACAGCAATGCTGTCCCCAATATGGACATCCTCCAGTACGGTCTTTGCGGAAATCGTCAGAATGCAGGATTTGGAACCCATCCGAATGTTCCGCACAGCACCTATTTCTTCAATGATTCCTGTAAACATCAGCAGCCCTCCACATCATATTCCAGCAGAACATCATCGCCGAAACGACGAATCTTCGGTCGATTCAGTCGATACGCTTCATCGGGTGCGGAAACACCAAGTCCTCCGACTGCTGTTTTCGCCGAAGCACCGCCAAATATCTTTGGTGCAATATAGATCTGCACACTTTGGACGATTCCGCTGCGTAATGCCGCTTCATGGAGCTGTGCTCCGCCCTCTATCAGAACGCTGTCGATTCCCATTTCACCAAGTTTCTGCATCAATGCTCGCAGATCCACATGATGATCAAGCATGGGAAGCTCCAGTATATGCACACCGCATTGTTCCAGAAAACGACGTTTTTCGGGATCCATCCTGCTTGCAGCAACATAGGTAGGAATTTCCTTTGCCGTTCGCACAAGCTGAGAATTTTCAGGAATCCGAAAATTGGTATCACAAACAATACGGATCGGGTGACTGGGTTCATCCAGACGGCAATTGAGCATGGGATCATCCGTTAGAACCGTGCCGATCCCTACCATGATCGCAGCCACACGCTTCCTTGTTTCGTGAACGTGACGGCGTGATTCCTCGTTGGTGATCCATTTGGACAGTCCTGTATGTGTTGCCGTTTTTCCATCCGCAGTCATAGCGGTTTTCAAAATACAGAACGGCATTTTGGTGGAAATATAATGAAAAAACACCTGATTTATGGCATCACATTCTTCTTTGCAGCATTCCGTGACCACTTCAATGCCTGCTTCACGCAAAGCGGCAATGCCTTTCCCTGCCACCAGTGGATTCGGATCGTTGGAACCGACAAACACCTTGGCAATGCCGCTTGCAATCACGGCTTCCGTACAGGGCGGATTCTTCCCATGATGGCAGCATGGCTCAAGCGTCACATACATCACGGCATTCTCGGGAGATTCCATGCAATTTTTCAGTGCGTTCCGTTCCGCATGGGGCTGCCCGTAACGCTCATGCCACCCCTCACCAATGATCCTGCCATCCTTGACGATCACCGCACCGACAAGAGGATTGGGATTGACAAAGCCGATCCCACGCTTTGCAAGCTCTATTGCCCGCTGCATATACTGTTCGTCGTTCATACCGCACCTCCTTATCAAAAAAACACCCCGAAACTGCTTTCGGGGCGTAGCATCTGCATTCAACATTCTTCTCCCATCCGGACTTTACCGTCGGTTTCGGATTCCCACCGAATCAGCCCAAAGGCTCACGGACTTAGACCTGCGTCATCACCGTCGATTATGAATTTCACATACCCCGAAGAATTGTTCTATTACTATTATTATACCTGTTTGTCATGAAAATGTCAAGTGGATACCCTCATTTTTTATCAGCATCCTTTAGTTTCCTTGTGTGCTGGCTTTCCTGCCGGCAGATCCGGCGATAGGCTGTCGGTGTCATGCCCGTATGACGCTTGAACTGACGCATAAAGTATACATCTGTTTCAAAACCGCATTTCTGCGAAACATCAAACACGGCGTCATCCGTCCGTGCAAGAATTTCCTTAGCATATGCAATTCTGCTTTCGATCACATCCTGCGTACAGGTCGTACCAAACGCCGCAAGGTAGATTTTATGAAAATACGGTCTGCTGATACAAAGCTGCTCGCATATATCCTGTATATACCAGTCCTTTGCGGGATTCCGATAGATTTCCCGCCGCAGTGCCTCAAGCTTGTCATAATGCGGCACCTGCACTGCCTTTTCCGCACCAACGGCAGTTTCCTTACGAAGCAAACACAACAAAAGTGCAATCGCATTCGCCTGCGTCATCCGTCGGAGGGATTCATTCCCCATCTCACATGACACCAGAATCTTCCATACTTCCTTTACAGCGATGGGTTGTGCAACTGCATAGGACTTTCCCGTTTTTATGCCAATACATCGCAGGGTTTCCTCCGGCAAATACAAATGCAGCCACTGCAGCGGCATAGTATGCTGTGCAGTAAAATGGGATTCTTCATATGCAAGCAGCAAAAATGAATAGGCAGACAGCGAATAGGATCTGCTGTTGACATTCAGTATCCCTCGTTTTTGCGTGAAAAACAATAGATATTCCTCTTTCGGTGCATCCCGAAACAGACGCATCTGTCCGGAGCTTTCCGATTCTCCGCATTGAATCAAGCCCGCCTGTTCATGCAAATGCATAGTTCCCTCCCTCTTGGATACCGCTGTCAAAACAACGTGCCTCCGCAAATTTCCTCTCATATTTATCATACTACTTTTCGCTTGGTTTGTCAACTCCGTCAAATGGTCATCTTAAGGATTCCTTAATGATTTTGAACTTGCTTATTAATTGGATATACGCTATAATAAGATTGTACAAACGTACAGTTCAAGCTTGAAATCCACAAAAAGGAGTCAAACAATGGCATATCATATTTTAATCTGCGACGACGAAAAGGATATTGTGAATGCACTGCAGATCTACCTCACCCATGAGGATTATGTTCTGCACACGGCATATAACGGTAAGGAAGCACTGGCAGTACTCGCGGACAAGAGCATTGATCTGCTGCTTCTGGACATCATGATGCCTCAAATGGACGGTATACAGACAATGATCGCACTCCGTCAGAAATATAATATCCCCGTGATTCTGCTGACAGCCAAAAGTGAAGATACTGACAAAATTCTGGGATTGAACCTTGGTGCGGATGATTACATCACAAAGCCGTTCAACCCCATGGAGGTGCTTGCAAGGGTAAGGTCACAGCTCCGCAGATATACACAGCTTGGAAGTGCAGCACCCAGTGCCGCCTCTGTACTGACCATCGGAAATATCCAGATCAATGACAGTGAAAAGCGTGTGCTGGTGGATGGAGAACCCGTCAATCTTACCCCCACTGAATATGCGATCCTGCATTTTCTAATGCAGTCTCCGAACAAGGTATTTACCCCGAAGGAAATTTACACTGCCATACGAAATGAAGCTCCCTATGGGGCGGAGGGGACAATTGCAGTGCATATCCGTCATCTTCGGGAGAAAGTCGAAATCAACCCTGCCGATCCCCGATACCTGAAAGCGGTCTGGGGACAGGGTTATAAGATAGAATGGGAGAAATGATTATGGCGAAAGAAAAGAAAAGAGGCGGTCTACGGCGATGCAGTATATTGAAATTACTGTCGGCACTGCTTTACATTCTCTGTATTCCCGCTGCATTTTTCGGATTTATGGTCACTATAGAATTCACAGAAAGCGATATGTATACAGGGAATCCCCCAAAAATTTATGAAGAACGGATACAGGAGATGTGTACCGGACATATCCATGAGGTGTATGATGCTTATCACTTCATGCTGAACAACGGCTATTCCTCGGACACGATCTCCGATCAATACAAACAACAGCTCTATGATGATCTGATGGCAATGCATGATCCATCCAAAAGCAACTTTGAATTTGTCATTTTGGACGCTCAGGAAAACGTCATCATGCAGAAATTCTCCGACGGTGAATACCTTTACAGCAGGACAGAGGTATTCTATGATACCACCTATCATACACAAAACACCCGTATGTCTGCACAGGAATGGGAGAATTATACTGCACCTCCGAATGCCGATATTTCAGTCGAAGAAGTCTGGATAGAAGAACGCATTGAGTCGACTACGCACGAAACAACAACCGAACCTTCCGAAGCTCCCAGCCAAGATCCCATTACGGGAGCATTGGAGGAAACAACGTATGATCCCACGGAAAGCACTGTCACGAATACGGAAGCTGCAACAACACCGGAATACGAAACTGTTGATATTGGTATGGCTGACCTTACAGAGAATGTTCCGGAATATCGGGAAGTCCTGTACTACGACGTGACAATCAGCATTCCGGAATCCACGATCACGCAGTATATCACTGGCTATGTCCGCAGCAATCTGACGGCGAATGACAGCTATGCAAAATTTGACAAATACTTTAGCATGATCTACAAGTACCGATATGCTCCGATGATCATACTTGGTGCCGGCATAATTGCATTTCTCCTCACTCTGAGCTATCTGCTGTATGCGGCAGGATACCGCAAAAACAAGGAAATGCCGACCGCATCCATCTTTGACAAGATCCCGTTTGATGCAGCTACTTTCATCGTAATAATTATTGTTTGGTTTGTCTTGATGTGCATTGATCAATTATATGGACAGTTCACCACAATTCTGGACATCGGCATTATATCCAGCGGGTTGATCGTACTGGGGCTGACAGTTCTTTGGTGGCTGATGAGTCTGACGGTTCGCATCCGCACGAAAACCATTATCCGCAACAATCTGATCGTGATTCTTTGGAAGAAGTTCTGGGGACTGATTGGTAATGCTACCAAGGAACTGCAGAAGCTGCCGATTCTCTGGCAGGTGCCGCTGATCGCACTGGGATTCTTTCTCCTTAACATCTTCGGAATGATTATGATCGTAAACAACAACGAAATGCTGGGACTTGTACTGATGATCCTGACATACACATCAATGATCATAGTGATCTGCCTAACGGTTGCAAATCTTCATCTTTTGGAACAGGGTGCAGAGAAGATTGCAGGGGGTGATCTGTCTTATAAGATCCCGACAGAAAAACTCATCGGCCCGTTCAAAAAGCATGGCAATCACCTTAACAGCATCGGCGATGGTATGAATCATGCGGTCAGTGAACGCATGAAAAGCGAGATGTTCAGAACGGAACTGATCGCAAATGTTTCCCATGATATACGCACGCCGCTGACTTCTATCATCAATTACACGGATCTTCTCTCCAAACTGGAACCGGAAAATCCACAGGCAAGGGAATATCTTGAGGTTCTGACACGACAGTCAGCACGGCTTCGCAAGCTGACGGAGGATGTACTGGAGGCGTCGAAAGCAACTACGGGAAATCTGAAGGTACAGCCGGAAAAGATGGATCTGCGTGTTCTGGTGGAGCAGATTTTAGGTGAATATGAAGAAAAACTGGACGAAAAATCCTTGCAAGTGGTTTGCAATATGCCTGATACGCCCCTTTATATCATGGCGGACGGGCGGCTGATGTGGCGTGTTATGGACAATCTGTTTTCGAATGTCTGCAAATATGCAATGCAGCACACCCGTGTTTATCTGGATGCAAGTGTAAACAACGGTCAGGCAGTGCTGACGCTGCGTAACATTTCTTCGGTGCAGCTTCATATTTCCGCTGACGAACTGATGGAACGCTTTGTACAGGGTGATCGTTCCAGAAATACGGATGGAAGCGGACTCGGGCTTTCCATCGCACAGAGCCTGACGGCTTTGCAGGGCGGTCAGTTAGAGCTGAACATTGACGGTGACCTATTTAAGGTGAAACTCACCTTTACAGAAACTGCATAATGAAAAACGGCGGAGATTTCTCCGCCGTTTTGTTATGTTTCGTCAAAAAATCGAATATCCACATCACCGACACCGCAGTCAATATTTATTGTGTACTCGGAATCCTTATTCTTGAGAGTATTGATATTGTCCCCATCAATCGTAACGTCACCCGCTCCTGACTCCGTTAAAACTGAATACGCATCGGAGCTTCCGGAAATGTTCATCTCGACATCTCCAGTCCCCTGCTGAATCTCTGCATCTCCAAGGAGTTCGGTGGAAAGAATCTTCACATCACCGACGCCGCAGTCAAGCTCCAGCTTTCCAATGCGGGAATCGGATATGGTACAGTCACCTGTTCCAAAATCAAAATCGGATTTCCCCTTGACAACAAGGTTTTCCGCCTCAAGTGTTCCCACACCAAGATCCATGGTGCATTCGCCATCCACGGAAACATCGGTCAGAAACATATCGCCCGTACCGCCATCTACGTCAAATTCTCCTGCAATATGAATATCCTGTAACTCAATATCTCCGACGCCGCAGTCGAGTTCCATATCCTTGCAGGAAATACTGTCGATTGTATTGCCATCCGTCATACCAAGCGAAATGTGCATTTGATCATAATCCCGTTCGGGGACAGTGATGATCACTTCGCCGCATTTCTGCCATTTTCCGAAACTGATCACCTGCAGCGGCATTTTCTGTTTCTGCTCCACCACCAGCGTATCTCCGTCCAGATACATTTTGGGCGTGCTGTGTGCACCAATGAATTCTACGATGCACTCCTGTGCGGATTCGGAACTTTTCAATGTAAGTGTACAGTATTCCACTTCCAACTCCAGATTGCGGAAATCAGCAAATGTTTCCATTACACTATTTTCGTCGTCTTCGATCTGTTCGTCATACATGGCTGCACCGGCTATCATCATGCCGACGCCTGCCAGTACAACAACGGAAGAAAAAATCCAATATATCGGTGAAAGTTTCATCAGTGTTTCTCCTTTCCTGTCAGAAGGTTGAATACGGCTACGCAGAGCTTTCCAAACAGCTTGGTCAGATTCCATGCACCCATAACACACGGATACCAGAGCAGCAGCAGCAGACCGAGCATCAGAACACCGCCGCCCAGATCAACCAAACCTGCCGCAGTCATACCGTTTACAATCCCGAGAATTCCCTGAATGGGGGCAAGGACAGCCGCCATCAGAAATATGACCGGAATCAGCAGAAGCGTCATCACAATCGAAAACCATACGATCGGTACTGCGATCCAGAAAGGACTTGTCAGCAGAAGAATCACAACCGCAAGAATAATCCTGCCGCCGCTGACAGAACCATTACTGCCTTGTTCAGCCTGCGGATCGTACTGGTACTGTACAGTTTCTATGGATTTCGGTGCATCGTATTGATACTGTGTCGCAGATGTTGGTTTCGGCGATTCAGCTGTATCAACTACGCCCACTTCCTTGATAATACGTTCCGCAACGGACTGCGGAGAACCAAGGCTTTCCACTGCCTGCGTTTCATTCTCCTCGCCGGCTTCTTCAAAATATTCATGATAATACGCCATTGCATTTGCACGTTCATCTTCCGAAAGACACTGCAAATGCTGTGCAAGCTGCTGTAAAAACTCGCCAGATGTCATACCTGTTCCTCCTTGTCCTCCAAAATACCGTCCACCTGCAGTTTGTGATTTGTCCAGTCAATCCGATACTGGGCAAGCATTGCCTGCCCAAGTGACGTAATTCGGTAATACCTGCGATTTCGCCCCATATAAGCCCGGTCAAAGGTTTCTAACGCCCCTGTCTTCTGCAAACGCCGAAGCACCGGATAGAGCGTCGATTCCGATACCTTTGCGGCGGACTGCATATCCTGCGTGATCTTGTAGCCGTAAGTTTCTTCCCGATCTACAAGGGAAAGTACCATGGCATCCAAAAGGGCAGCACTGATTGGAAACATATAACTCCTCCTTATTTAATTTACAATATTATATACCGTATAATATATTTGTTGTTTACATTATAGCATGAGTTACAATATTTGTCAATAGCTTTTTTCAAAAAAAATTTGCCCCATGAAATATGGGGCAAATCAGCTTGCGACAAGCTCATTTATCAAGATATTATCGGCAGATATTTCCTGCTCATGAAAGCAGCATTCGTTTCAGAACTGCAAGATCATAGGCATCCACGGCATGATCCGAAACGATATTGGCTGCGTCGGTCTGCGGCGGATTCAGGGAAGCCTTGGCAAGAAGGTATTTTTGCAGCAGGACAGCATCACTGACATTCACCGTACCGTTCTGATCGACATCTCCGATCAGAATACTGCTTTTCAACGGAATGTCATTTTCCTTGGCATAGGTCACGGCAGTCCCCTCCTCGGCATCCATGACAAAGCCGTATTGGATCACATAGCTGTTTTGATAGGTATATCCCATGCTTCGATTTCCAAACTCTGTTTCCGTTCCTTTTACGGTGATCTCGGGAAGGGCGTCGCAAGCAAAGAATGCATAGTCACCCACCTGCTTGCAATTTGTGGGAATGGTAATTTCCGTCAGACTGCGGCATTCGCTGAATGCACGTTCCTCGATCACTGCAAGGGATTGCGGCAATGTGATTCCCTTAAGCTTCGGGCAATCATGGAACGCATATTGTTCGATGGCATAGAGGGACGCAGGCATATTGATCGTTTCCAATGCAATACAATGTGCAAATGCAAATCTGCTGATATGGGTGATGGTATCGGGGAGTGTTACTGATCTGAGGAACTTGCAGTTTTCAAATGCATACCAGTCGATAACAGTCACAGGTTTTCCTTCGATCGTATCAGGAATTACCAAATTCTGAATACTCTTTTCACAGCCGGTGATACGAACGCCGCTGTCCGTCACGCTGTAGGACAGATACTTCAGCACACTGCTGCCGAAAGCAAGGTTGTACATGACATTGGTTTCGTCGGCATCCAGCGTTACGCCGTTGTTCACGTTTTCAGGAGTCACAGAATACGCTGATTTTTCCGAAACATTTCCGCAGACGTCTACGACTTCAAACTGATAAACAGCGGAATCCGTATTAACATCAAATTCATAGTCGATCCAAACATTCTGTGCGTGGTTCAATCCAGTTTTTCCGTTATTCACTCCCGGAACGAGGTAATCATACAAAAAGGCGTCCTTATAAATGTTGATCTGTCCGACTTCCGTATCATCCGTCATGCCACTGAAGGAGATCTGCAGATGGGGGGCATCCTCTGCAATGACAACCTCGGTTTTCACAACATCCGGCGGCACCGGCAGATTCTTCTCAACTTCGCCTGTTTCGAGGTACTTGACAAAGGCACTATGGAAGCCCTCCGGTACGTTATAGGGAGAATAGTGATGGGAATAGGCAAAACAGAACAAGGTATCCACATAGGGGCTTGCGATTTCCAGACGCTTTGCAAAATCGTCCACAGTTTTTGTGCCCACATAGGAAACCCCGTGGGGAGAGGTCATGCGGTAGGCGTCGGGGGAAACAAACATTTCCGCATTGGTTCCCAGCAAAAGCTCCGTACCTCTTACGGCATTGGCACGGTCAACGGCATTCCGATAAGCTGCCATCCATGTTTCCAGATGCTCGACGTCATTGCCGCCACCGCCGCAGCTGTCCTGCGGACAAAGGATGTCACCGTCACGGAACGGAATTTTCGTCAGTGCCTGCGTCCAGAATTCCGTGAATCTGTCCACGTTGATGCTTGCAAAACCATAGCCGAAAATATTCACATACGGGCTGAACAGCAGGGGCATATCGGGATCAAGGGTATTGCAGTGATCTATGACCATTGTGAACATTTCATCCAGACCGTCCGTATACAGCTGTGTACCATAATCTGTTTCCATGTAGTAGGTATTGTACAGCTCTGTTACAAAATAAAAGCCGTAATAGGTATCGGGGTACTGCGGTTTATAAC
>JAZOBK010000034.1:0-2057 GCA_045595985.1 Oscillospiraceae bacterium | reverse complement strand
GTACCGGTTCAAGTCCGGTCAGCGGCACCAGGCGGGGAGTTCCCCGGCAGATGCATTTGAAAGTTCCTCTTTTTAGAGGAACTTTCTTATTTTGTGGTTTAATTCCGATAATTTGTCATAATTTTCAGAAATCTTTTCAAGTATCAGTTAAAGGAAAGTGCCGAAAAATCAGCCTCCTGAAATATATATATTCTCCGAGGAAATAATTCTCCCGGAGAGGCATCACTATCTACAATCGGTCAGTGAATTATGCAGATAGGCAACATTTGTAAACATAGCGTATCTCCTCTCGGCGTAAAAATCGGCGGCGGTATCGGAACTGCACTCACAGGCTGGCTTCTTGCAGCAGGCGGCTATGTTGCAAATGCCGCAATACAGCCGGAATCCTGCATCAATATGCTGCACTTCATGTATCTCTGGTTGCCGATGCTTTTAAATCTCCTGATCACAATTCTGCTGTCAAGACTGACAGTCGAAAAAGCAAATAAAAACTGTGACAAAGAACACAACTCTTAAAGGAGGACATCATTATGAAACCTACACTTGATTGGCTCGCAAATCCCGAAGTATTTGCAGTAAACCGTGAACCCGCACACTCCGACCATCTCTGCACCGTGAACGGACAACAGCTGCGGCAGTCCCTGAACGGAACATGGAAGTTTGCCTATACCGAACACCCCGACAGCAGACCTGCTGACTTCTATAAGGCAGATTTTGATGTAACAGGCTTTGATGACATCACAGTCCCCGGACACATTCAGCTGCAGGGCTATGACAAGCCGCAGTATGTGAATACTCAGTACCCTTGGGAGGGACAGGAAAGCCTCATCCCTCCGCAGATTCCGCAGAAGCGTAACCCTGTGGGCAGCTATGTGAAGTTCTTTGATGTGGATGAAGCCCTTCTTAGCTCACCGTGTTCAGATCCAGGCACGGTGTACTCTCATGCTCGACAGAATCCTAACTCGCATTCGGGCAAGAAAACGTTCATCAGCTTTCAAGGCGTGGAAACCGCATTTTATGTGTGGCTCAATGGTGAGTTTGTAGGCTTCTCAGAGGACAGCTTCACTCCCTCCGAATTTAATATCACACCCTATCTGAAAGAAAAGGGCAATAAGCTTGCAGTCGAGGTTTACCGCTACAGCACAGCAAGCTGGCTGGAAGATCAGGACTTCTGGAGATTTTCCGGTATCTTCCGTGATGTGTATCTGTACGCAGTTCCTGAAATCCACATCCGTGATATGAAGGTGACCGCAGATTTCGATTACGAAAACGGCAGCGGTATTTTGACAACAGAGCTTGATATTATCGGCAACAGCGATTATTCTGTAAAGCTGACGCTGACTGACAAAAACGGAAATAAGGTTTATGAGAGTGACACACCAAATGTAACCGCATCCATCCCCGATGTGAAACCGTGGAGTGCAGAAATCCCCAACCTTTACACACTGACCGCAGAAATCATTGCAGATGGTGAGATCGTGGAAACCGCAGAAACAAAGGTCGGCTTCCGTACCTTTGAGCTGAAGAATGGACTAATGCTTCTGAACGGCAAGCGTATCATATTCAAGGGCATCAATCGTCACGAATGGAATGCAGAGCATGGACGTGCCATCACCGAGGAGGATATGCTCTGGGACATTCGCTTCATGAAGCAGAACAATATCAACGCAGTCCGTACTTCCCACTACCCGAACAATTCCCGCTGGTATCAGCTTTGCGATGAATACGGCATATATCTCATTGACGAAACAAATCTCGAAACGCATGGTGCAAACGAGATTGTTCCTGCATCTGATCCGCAGTGGCTGGGTGCTGTCCTTGACAGGGCGAAATCCCTGTATGAACGTGACAAAAACCACGCAAGCGTACTGATCTGGAGCTGCGGAAACGAGTCGAACTGCGGTGATGACATTGCCGCAATGGCGGCATATTTCCACGAAACCGACAGCACAAGACTTGTACATTATGAGGGGGTGTTCTGGAATCGGAAATACGATCACATCACCGATATGGAAAGCAGAATGTATGCAAAGCCACATGAGATTGCGGGATATTTG
>JAZOBK010000033.1:0-16246 GCA_045595985.1 Oscillospiraceae bacterium | reverse complement strand
AATCAAAACCACCCGTAGAACGGGTGGTTTTAGAAAGACTGAAGCCCCCTTTTCAGGGGGCTTTTTGAAAAACATAATTGAATGCTTATCGGATATCCGTATCTGCTTCCTCATCCGTCATCATGCGGATGATGCTGTTTTCGGGAAATTCCCGATCACACGGGAACGAAAAATCCATCATGGCATGGTTCACCGTTGTGATACGTTCTCCGTCGCCATTATAAATTTCATCCAATGTAAGGGTAACAGGCAGTTGATTCGGGGCAAGAATCTCCACCGTATCCCCTGCGAAAAATCGGTTTCTCTGCGTAGCGTATACCCTGCCGTTTTCACAGCGGCCAATGATTCCCACAACATCGCAGGTACGGATGTAGCCGCCCGATTCGTAGTACTGGCAGGCATTCGGATGACCGAAGAAGAATCCCGTGCAGTACTTTCGGTGACTGACCTTGAACACCTCGTCCCGAATTTCTCTCGGAAGCTCATAATTCTGCGGATGTTCCATATAGTGATCCACCGCCATCCTGTAGGCATTGGTAATGACGGACACATAGTACGCAGATTTTGCTCTGCCTTCGATCTTAAATGAAGTCACACCCGCTTCTGCAAGCTTATCCAGATGGTCGATCATACACATATCCCGTGCATTGAGGATCTATGTCCCCTCGGGTGCCTCCACGATGGGCATGGGCATATGAGGACGTTTTTCCTCCACAAGACTGTATTTCCATCGGCAGGGCTGTGCACAGGCACCACGGTTTGCGTCCCTGTCCGTGAAATAGGCGGACAGCAGGCATCTCCCCGAAAAGCTCACGCACATTGCACCGTGAACAAAGACTTCGATTTCCAGATCCTCCGGTATATTCCGACGGATCTCATAAATTTCCTCGAGTGACAGCACACGGGCAAGCACCACACGCCTTGCTCCCAGTTTGTAGAGAATATTCGCAGAGGCGTAATTGACAACGCCCGCCTGCGTGGAAACGTGCAGGGGCATCTGCGGTGCAAGCTCACGGATCATTGTCATAAGACCGATGTCCGCCACGATCATGGCGTCCACACCTGCCGCAACCGCATCCCTGACAAAATCGGGAAAATACTGTAATTCGCTGCTTCGGGGCAGCGTATTGCAGGTCAGGTACACCTTCACGCCCCTTGCATGGGCCTTTGCAACCGCTTCCCGAAGTCCCTGTGCATCAAAATTCGCAGGATTTGCACGCATACCGAACATGGTTCCGCCCAGATAGACGGCATCCGCACCGAAATCCAGTGCCGCCTGCAGGCGTTCCGCATCTCCGGCAGGAGCAAGAACCTCCGGCCGCATCATTGTGCAGCCTCCGCATTCTTCCGTGCTTCCTCTGCCTGCTTCTGCTGTTCCTTGATCATCGCTTCGTTCTGGTAATGTTCCTCAAGTGTTCTCGCAAAATAGGTCACACCCGTTTCCACATTCGCATAGAAGTAGAAGTAATCGGTATCGCTCGGATAGAGCACTGCCTCAATTGCGTCAAGTCCGGGATTGCCGATCGCACCTGCGGGAAGTCCAGTACATACATATGTATCGTATGCGTCATAGATCGTCTGGTCGGCAAGGTCGATATTGGGCTTGATGACCTGCTCAACATACTTGCTTGTCGGGTCGGACTGAAGCTTTGTAAATTCCGCCGGATTATTCAGACGATTCCAGAATACGGACGCAACATCCTTCATATCCTTTTTGTTCGCAGCCTCCGCCTGTACAATGGATGCCAGAGTCACCATCTCATCAAGCGTCAGTTCCAGCTCCTGCATACGAGCATAGTAGGCATCCGTCATTTTAACATTGAAATTCTTGTAGATCTTCAGGCAGACTTCCTCGGGCTCCATATTTTCATAGAATGTGTAGGTGTCGGGGAACAGATAGCCCTCCATCTTGCAGAACTTGAGTTTACTCATTGTCGTGGGGAGATAATCCTCAAACTTATAGCCATAATTTGCCTGATTGAAGTAGTACACAAACTTCTGTGCCTCGCAGACATTGGCTTCCTCCAGCTTCTTTGCGGCGTCATACACACTGATGCCCTCGGGGAACATAACATCCACTGTCACTCTGTTCTCAACTTCAACGCCGGTCAGCTCGTCGATCAGTGCTTCATACGCCATGATGCTGCTGACTTCGTGTTCACCTGCCACATAGCTTGCATCCGCATTACTCAATCTGGAGAACAGCACGAATGCCTTCGGATATTCAATAATTCCCGCCTCATGCAGATCATCGGCAATTTCCGAAGTGGTCGCACCCTCGGGAATCGTGAACGGTACCAGCGTCTGTGTTCCCTCAATGCCGATCATATCCTTGCCCACGGCAATGATGCCTACGGACAGCATTACGGAGATCACGATGATCAGCGTCAGCATGATCAGTACGCCGTAAATTCTGCCGGCACTTTTATTTCTTCTGCGGCGTTTTTTCTTTCTCGCCAACGCATCACGCTCCGCCTTTGACATCTGCGGACGGGGACGAACCTGCGGACGCTCCTCCCCTGCAACGGGTACGTCCAGAGAATCCTCCGTTCTCGGACGAGGTGTTTCAGGTCTTTGACGGATCGTCGTCTTTTCCATATCGCTCGGCTCTGCAACACTTCTCTCGGGTGCTGCATACTTCGGCTGATAGGGCTGTGCAGCGTGTTTGGGCTCGTAGGTCTTTACTTCACCCGATTCCCGCGGTACACGCTCCTGCGATTTGGGCTGCTGGGGCTTTGCAGCAGGTGCGGTTGTATTTTTCTTATCGGTCTGCTTGAGAATTTCATCAAGCAGGCGGTCATTCTCGTGATTGGATGACATGGCATACCTCCGTTATTTCGTTCTATGATTCATCAGCCGATTCCCCGACGGGGCAGCTGTAGATCGCACTTTCCGTAATTACCGCATCCACACTCCGGTCATGTGCCTCACAGGGCAGCTTCTCCAGAAGCATTGTGCTGTAACAAATCCCGATTGTTTGCAGCATCGGGTATTTCTCTAAAAATCTGTCATAATATCCGCCGCCCTGTCCGAGGCGTTCACCGAATTTTGTGAAGGCGATCCCCGGCACAAAGCAAACAGAATCCGCCGTGATCTGGGGCATCCGTGTTCCCGTCGGTTCCAAAATGCCGTACGCACCCGCTGCAAGCTCCGAAAAGCTTTGCATCAGAAAGAACTGCATTGCCCCGTCTTTACCGCATTTCGGTATGGCAACGTTCTTTCCGAGCCGCAGAGCTTCTCTGATGATGCGGATCGTATCGGCTTCGCCGCCGCAGGATACATACAGCAGCAGCGTGTCCGCATTATGAAAATACGAGGATGCGGTCACATTGCGGAAGATCCCTTCATCAAGCGTATTCCGCACTTCCTCCGTGATCTCCCTGCGTTGTCTGCGTAAAGCGGAACGCAGCGTTTTCTTTTCGTATGGGATGTCCATTTTACTGACAGCAGATCGCATTGTACTGACGCTTCGCCTCGGATGCACCCGCAGCGATCTCCACCAGCTTCAGGCCGAATTCCACTGCAACGCCGGCACCCTTTGCGGTAATGATGTTCCCGCTCTGACAAACGGCATTCTTACTGATCACCGCACCTGCCAGCTGTGTTTCAAAGCCCGGATAGGCAATTGCCTCCCTGCCCTCAAGCAGTCCCTTATGTCCGAGAATGGAGGGTGCAGCACAAATCGCACCGATGTAAATCTCTCTGTCCATGCAGAAATCCACTGCGGTCTGCACCGCTTCCGATTTCTCCAGATTGAGTGTACCCGGCATTCCGCCCGGCAGGACGATCATTTCCAGATCGCTGCCAAGCACCATCTCAGATGTGGTAATGTCCGCTGTCACGGGAATTCCGTGTGCACCGGTGATCACCTTGCCGCCGACTCCCACAGTGACAACCTGCTTTTCCGCACGGCGGAGCAGGTCGATCGGGCAGAGTGCTTCCATTTCCTCAAAGCCGTTTGCTAAAAATACGTAGATCATAGTGATTCTCCTCTATTTAAATGTTACACAATGTTTTTCCTGCATAAAGCACGGATGATATGACTTTTTGGCCTTCCGCAAGCCCTCCAGTCCCAGATCCTCCTCGCGGTTGATATAGGCAAAACGCTTTGCAATATCCGCCGCAAATCCTTGATTGATGGCGGCGTACACGCCCTGAAAAGCGGTATCCGCCTTCTCAATATGCACACAGAACGTGTCGAACGAAATGGGTTCGCCTACGGTAAAGGCGATCAGCCTGCCATCCGCACGAAGCACCGCACCCTCAAGTTCCAGCTCCTCAAAATACCGAAAATAGGTGTCGATGGCGAACTGCTCGGAAATTGCAGAGGTGTCACCCTCCAGTTTTTCGTTGTACCGCATTGCCGCAAAGGCAATGCAGTCGTCAAAATCCCGTTCTGTCAGCGGCGAAAGCACAGCGTCATACTGTGCAAAGCGGTGCAGAAAATTTCGTTTCTGGTGGTATTTGCGTCCTGCCAGTGCACTCAGATCCTGACTGCTGTAGATATAATCCCAGCTGTCACGGTTTTCATCCACGGTGAAAGCGTCCTCCCCGAACTGCTCTCGCATCCATGCAAGACGGTCGGGTGCGGCATTCCAGATACGCAGGGGCTTGCCCATATTCTCGGCAAACCGCCGCATCCGCTCGATCACTTCGGCGTGGTCACCGTCCCCCGCCGGATACATGAACGACGGAATGCCGTCCTCTGTATCCATTGAGATGGAGAGGTAAAAATCCCCGAAGCGTGCTATTTTTGAATTCTGAAGTCTACGCCACGCCATATTATTGGCAAAGCTGTATTCACACCCACGATAATCCGACCGGTGCAGACATTCCATGATCCACGGACGGTCTGCAAGGGTGATTTCCCGAAATTCCAACATATTCCGCATCCTTTATGGAAATTTTTATTTTAGTATTCCCTGTTTCAGTGCATCATATTCCCGACGCACCCCTTCGCACTTGCCGCAGGTCATCTTCCCCTCCGGACACGGGCCTGCACAGCACGAAGGTCCTGCCTTTGCAAAAATCGTGGGGGCTTGCTCATAGCACAGACGGAACATTTCCTTCGCCAGTGCACGGATCTCCCACTGTGCACGATTGCAGCACCGCATACGGAAGAAATTGAGCAGGCTGCGTGCATTCATCGTCATGACCATTTTGGTTTCGCAGGCATTCGGAAGTACGAAGCGAGCGTCCTCAATGGCTTTCTTTTCCGCCTTGGAGCGTGCTGCTTTCTCGGAAACGCCCTCTTTCAGGAATTCCTGATAATGCCGTTCCTCCAGCATATCCGCAAGGCGGTTATAGGCATCGACCGAATACTGCATGGCATCCTCGTAAACCTTTGCGGTTTCTGCATCCGCTGCAATTTCGGGCGGTGTGATGTATTCAAAATGCTCCTGCTTGACATATCTCTGGCTCTGCACCGAAAAGCTCGCGATCCTGTGGCGGGTGATCTGTGCCAGCAATGCACGGGATACCCCCTCAATGCCAAAGGTGAAGCTGACGTGCTCAATGGGGCTTTCATGCCCGTAGGATGCCAGCATTTTCACAAAATTTCCTGCATCCTCATCGGTCATGCCATCCATCAGATGCATGGCATCCGTATCGGAGTAACAAAGCTTTGCGGCAGCTGCCACAGTCTTTTCCGGATTCGGTGTGCAGGTGATCAACGTAACGTGCATATTCTTCTCCCCATTCGCTTTAAGGCAATACCGCACAAAGATTGTGCGTATATTGCACAGTCAGATTTTTCGTCAGGTTATCCAAAAATTCCGCAGGCATACTGACGTATGTCAAGGGATTTTTGGGTAAGATGACGGAAAAGATGCAAGCAAGATGCGTGCAAAGCCGTCAGGCGGTCTTTGTGCGGTATTGCCTTAATGTATACTTATTTATTATATCACATTTTGCTGCTATCGTCAATGATTTTGCAAAAAATTAAAGGCTTTCCAATAAAAAGCACCCCCGAACAGCGAAGTCAATCGTTGTTCGGGGGAAGTAACTGCAAAATGCTGTCTATCCTGCCATTCGTTTGAGCATAGCGAGATCAAACCCATTGACGACGCCATTGCCGTCAGCGTCCATATTCACATCGGAGCTGTTCCGCTCCAGAAGGAAATCGGTGGTTTTGGCAATGATTTTCTCCGCATCACTTCGTCCGTAATAGGATGTGCCAAGCTCCTCCATATCCGTGGAAAATTCCGTCAGTGCGAATTCCTGCTCACCATCAAAATAATACAGATCATAGCCGCCTTGCTTGGTGCTGCTGAAAAACAGACTCCCATCATCAAGCGGAAAGGGATCGGAGCAGTTATACGCCGTATCATTGCATGGCAGAAGCACGGGAATTTCGCCGTCCATCCTCACGATGCAGTCATTGCGAAGTTCTGCTGAATGCCATTTTGTGAAATACAGCCCCGCATCGGACAGCATCGGATAATATGCCTGCACGCCGCTTTCCGCATAGATCACGCTTTTGCTGCCGAAATGCAGATCCAGACGACGGATGGAAGCTGCACCGTCCGAGATCTCCGAATAGTAAATACTTTTCCCATCCGGTGCATAGAACGGCATTGACTGTTCACTGCTGTCATCGGTGAGCACGGTGATCTCTCCCGTGTGCAGATCCAGTTCTGCCAGATCATAGACAAATCCGTCCGTCTGTGTGTTCCAGCAGCCACGCTTGAACACGATGCGGTTTCCGTCGGGTGAGAATTTGGGATCCTCATTGCGAAATCCGCTGTTTTCCGTCAGATTTGTCAGCTTTCCGCTGATGGTATTGCATCGGAAAATATCCCATTCATCGGCAATCGGGTCGATCGCCATAAAAACAATATCATAGCAGTGGCTGCCGAAATCCGCATTCATTGCGTGGATGAAGGAATCGTCCCGAATGCTTCTTTTTTCACCCGTGCAAAAATCATAGAGATGCACCGTACTGTCCATTGCCGCATACGAGGAATAACTGTGATACAAAAGCTGTCCGGACTGCGGTGGTGAAGCACAAACGCCAAGCGGAGAGAATGCACACAGAACACAAACAGAAATGACAATTCCGACAATCAGGTATGTGACTCCATTCAGCGGTTTTCTGAATTTTCCCATAATACTTCCTCAGATCTTCTTGATCTTCTGATACTTTGCCATGATCTTCTTCGTTCCCACCCTGTCAAAAGCGACCTCCATGAGGGAATCGTTCCCCATGGGCGTTACGGAAAGGATCGTCCCTTCTCCGAACACGGGGCTGAGAATGCGTTCACCTGCGGCAAACTGCATGGCGGGTGCAGCAGCGTTTGCCTGTGCCTGTGCCTTGGCTCTTGCGGCGTCCGCCTGTGCCTTCTTCAGGTAGGAAAGTCCCGAGCTTGCGGAAATTTCCGCAGGCATCTCACGCATCTGCTGCACCGTATTGTCCACAACGGCAATGCGGGATTCGGGAATTTCCCGAACAAACCGTGACAGGGGATTATGATTGTAATTACCAAACAGCATTCGTGTCTGACAGTGGATGAGATACAGGTGCCGCTTGGCTCTCGTAATTGCCACATAGGCAAGCCTGCGTTCCTCCTCCATGTCATCCTGACTGTCAAAGCTTCGTATACTCGGGAAAATTCCCTGCTCCATACCAACGGCAAACACCGTGTCAAATTCCAGTCCCTTTGCCGAATGCATCGTCATCAGCGACACGCACTCCGTATTATCCGTGCGGTCGGCGTCCGTGTAGAGGGCGTTTTCCTCCAGAAATCCCTCCAGCGACGGCTCCGCACTTTCCTTCATATATTCCACGATGTTTGAGCGTAATTCCTCCACGTTTTCCAAACGTGTTTCGCCCTCATCGCCCTGTGCGATCAGCATGAGCTTGTAGCTCGTTCTGTCCAGAACTGCATCGAACAGCTCCTCCAGCGTGCCTGTTTCCGCAAGCTCTGACAGCTCCTCCATCATCCTTGCAAAGCTCAGCAGCGGTGCCGTGCGTCTGGATAATGCGGGGAAATCCTGACAATTCCGCATGACCTCCAGCGGCGTCATGTGCAGATCCCTTGCAATGCTGATGATCGTTGCGACTGTGGAATCCCCGATGCCACGCTTGGGGGTATTGACAATGCGTTCAAAACGCACGGTATCATTGGGATTTTGCAGCACGCAGAGGTAGGATGTCACATCCTTGATCTCCTTTCTGTCCTGAAAACGCACACCGCCGTACACACGGTACGGAATCTTATTTCGCAGCAGTGCACGCTCAATGCTGTTGGAAAGGGCGTTCATGCGGTACAGAACGGCGAAATCCGTGTAGGATGCACCGTTTTTCACGGCGGCTTCTACGGTATCCGCGATGAACTGTCCTTCATCCTTTTCCTGACTGACTTTCAGCAGCGTTACCTTATCGCCATCCCCTGCGGCAGTCCAGAGCTTCTTTTCCTTGCGTCCCTTATTGTTCGAGATCACGGCATTTGCCGCATCCAGAATATGCTGGGTGCTGCGGTAATTCTCCTCCAGACGGATGGTCTTGCAGCCTGGGAACTGTTCCTCAAACTGCAGGATATTCTCAATCGTTGCCCCACGGAAACGATAGATACTCTGGTCATCATCGCCCACAACACAGAGATTGTGATGTTCGCCTGCCAGCAGGCTCACAAGGCGATATTGTGCAAAGTTGGTGTCCTGGTATTCGTCCACCATGAGATAGCGGAATTTATTGCGGTATTTTTCCAGCACATCGGGGCATTCCTCAAACACACGCACGGTGAGGGAAATGAGGTCGTCAAAATCCACCGCCTGTGCGTCCTGAAGACGGCTCTGGTAGGCTTTGTAGAGCCTTGCCGTCACGGATTTCCAGTAGTCCGTGCCTGCATCCAGAGCAAATTCCTCGGGGGAGAGCATCCTGTCCTTTGCATGGCTGATCGCGGAAAGCATACTTTTCGGCGGAAATTTCTTCTCGGAAACATCCAGCTCCTTCATGCACTGCTTCATCACTCGCAGGCTGTCGTCGCTGTCATAGATGGTGAAGCTCTTTTCATAGCCGATCCTGTCAATGCAGGTACGCAGGATCCGCACACACGCCGAATGGAACGTGGATGCGTGGATGTCCTGTGCGGCATCACCGAGCGTTTCGGCAAGGCGGGATTTTAGCTCCGCTGCCGCTTTATTGGTAAAGGTAATGGCAAGGATCTGCCACGGACGGATGGGACGATTTGCGATCATATCCTGCAGCTCTCCCATGGTGAGCGTTCCGCCGTCAATGTAATTGCGAAGCTTTTCAAGCTCCGATTCCGTCGGAACGGGGGTGGGAGTTTCGGCGGTATCGCCGAACAGCACCATATTGGCAATGCGGTTGACGATCACTGTGGTCTTTCCGCTGCCGGCTCCCGCAAGCACCAGCACAGGGCCGTTCACAGTGGTGACAGCCTCGAACTGCTGGGGATTCATGCGGCAGAAACACCGCTGCAGAGCGACTTTTTTGATTGTGAGAAATTCGGTTTCAGTCATCATTTATCAGATCCTTTCAAGGGCGGCATACCTGTTACAGCAGCATGAACCCAATGGTATTGATCGCAAAATTCGCAAACATATGTACAAACCACGAAGCGTAGATATTCCCCTGTTTTTCATTAAGGAAATTGAAGATCAGACCGCCTGCCGTCAGTCCTGCCATGCACAAAAGGAACAGCGGCAGACTGAACCAGCCAAGCATCATTGCCACATGGTAGAGTGCAAATACAAGTGCACTGAACAGGTGGGCAAATTTTCGGGAATACGTCGCTTTCAGGTTTGTGAATACAAAACCGCGGAAGAAAAATTCCTCCAGCAGGGAATTGACAAAGGATATGTAAACAGCAACGAACAGGAAATTCTCCTTCGTCACGCCGGCATTCTCCGTCAAAGAGCCTGCAATATTGGAAAAATCAAACACATTCCGCGCCAGAAAATAGGCACCGAGAATCACGGCATACAGCCCCAATCCAAGCAGAACGGGACGAACCATCGCCTTTTTCTGCACCCGGAACAGCGAACCGAATGCAATGTTCTTGTCCATCCGTGACAGCACAAGCGGGCAAACCAGAAACAGCACGAGCTTGATTGCGGATTTGACCGCATATCCGGGCATGAGGATGCCGTCAACCCATGCCATGATGCCGCAGCAGACGATGGCGGCAAGGATGATGCAAAGTGTGGATTTTTTCATAAGGAACACCTCCCAAAAGGCTTACAGATAGCCCATCACAACATCCGCAAGCAGTGCGGAGGCGGATGCCGCAAGTGCGACCACAATCAGGGGCTGGCGGAAATACGCCAGAATCACGGCAACTGCTGTGCCGATAACGGCAGTCGTCATATCCCCCGTTGCATAAAAAATCGACGGAATCGTCATGGCACTGAGCACAGCATAGGGAACATAATACAGGAAACTTCTGAAAAACTGCGATTTGATCTCCCTGCGGAACAGGGTGAACGGCAGCATACGGATGAGATACGTCACGCCTGCCATGACAGTAATATAGATACCGATACTGAATGGATTCATGCGTTCTCCTCCTTTACCGGAAACAGCCACGCCCCTAATGCAGCTGCGGCAACTGCACAGATGATCACCGCAAAGCCGCTTGTAACAAGGGGCAGCAGGAATTTGAAAATCAGACTGCAAACTGCCGCAAACACCACGACCAGCAACACGCCCCTGCTCTTTCTTGCGGGGGGAATGATGATGGCGAGGAACATTCCATAGAGTGCAAGTCCCATGGCATTGGTGACGGACGGCGGCAGAATTTCTCCTGCGGACGCTCCTAAAAATGTGCCGCTTGTCCAACCGAGAAATGCGATGAGGATCATGCCGTACATATATTTCGCCGTGATTTTCCCTTCCTGTGAGGACGCCACGGCAAAGATCTCATCGGTGATGCCAAATGAGGTGATCAGGCGGCGGGGTGTATTGAATGTGCCGTCGAGCTTCTGGGAAAGGGAGATCCCCATCAGTCCGTAACGCATATTGATGATCAATTGTGTCAGTGCCATCTCCAGATAACCGCTCAGGGCGGTACTGCCTGCCGCCATGATGTTCAGCCCTGCGAGCTGCCCTGCGGAGGTAAGATTGGTCATGGAAATGATGGTGGCGACCAGTGCACCGAAATGCTTTGCGGCAAGAATGCCGAAGCCGAATGATACGGACAGATACCCCAATGCGATCGGGATCCCATGCCGTACACCTTTCAGAAAAGCGGACATATTTCTGTTTCCTTTCGTTTTGATGTTACTTCCTATATTATAGCATATTTTGGGATGGACTGCAAGGGGATGCATGACACAATTAGCATCTCCCCGACTTTGGCACAAAGAATCCTGCTCCTTACGGAGCAGGATTCTGTAATTTATTCATCCACAACCACAGCGGCATATTGTCCAATGGAAGTGAAGCGTTTTTCCACGAGTTCCCTGCTGTAGGAAACCAGCCCCTTATTACCATAGGGATCATTGAAATAATAATACTTGCTGTCATAGCCCACAAGCACCAGACAGTGCTCATTCGCCTGCCATCCGTACCACTCATCCGTGGGGTTGCCATCCTCATCATACAAATACCAGCCAATATTGGAATAATGTTCCAGCATATTGATGGTTGCCCAGACAAGCACGGGCATATTCCTCGGCAGATAGGTTTCCGCAAGCGTCTGCAGCTCCGTTCCCGTCACATCCCTTGCGATCTTGCCGTCGGGGAGGAGCTTGTTCATCATGTCCACGATCACAGGCGGATAGCACCCAAAGCTCGTTTCATCCCACGGACTGCCGATGAACGCCTGTTCGGGATGGGGAGCATAGGTTCTTCCATTCTGCGTCTTGGGGTACATACTGTTCGTGTTCTCTACAATATCATCCACCGAAACTTCCGCACCGTAGTATTCCAGCACCATTTTTGCACTGACAAGCTCACATCCCGTAGGAAGCAATCCCTTCTGGGATATGTACGGTACATTCAGCTTAATGGATTCGGGAATCTCCACAGGTTCCGTTGTGGGAGGCTCGGTGATCAATTCGGTAGTCGGCTCCGTTGCAATTTCCGTCGTTGCTTCCGTAACCGGAGGCTCGGTAACGACGGGAATCGTCTGTACTTCGGTTGTCGGGAGCTGTTCGAGGGAAACCTGTCCCGCATCGGATTTCTGTATGATCTTCACCACAGCAAAAATAAGCAGTCCGACCAGTGCCAGCAGAGCAGCAGCAGTCAGAACCCGACCGTAGTGGATATGTCTTTGAGAATGCATTCTGTTTTTCTCCTTTCCTCTGTATAATCACCTAATAATCATACTACAAAATCACAAATATGTCAATCTATTGGTAGAAATTTACCCCGTAGTTTTTGGGTTTCGGCTTTCGCTTCGGATCATTGAACAACACGGCATCGGCTTTGGAAGCATTGCCCCAAGTTTTTTTGCAAAACACTGGAAATCTCATTCCGTTTGTGGTATAATGTAAAATGAGAGATTATGAGAAAACGGAGGTATCCCCATGCGATTACTTGCAATCGACGGCAACAGCATCGTCAACCGTGCTTATTACGGCGTCCGTGCACTTTCCAACCGACAAGGGGTGTTTACCAATGCCCTGTTCGGCTTTATCAATATCTATCTGAAAGCGATCGGCGAAACCAACCCCGACTGCGTGGCAGTGGCATTCGACCTGAAAAGTCCCACATTCCGCCACAAGGCGGTCGCTTCCTACAAGGCAAACCGCAAGGGAATGCCCGAGGAGCTTGCCATGCAGATGCCCTACCTCAAGCAGATCCTCTCCGCAATGGGCGTTGCCTGCGTCAGCTGTGAGGGCTTTGAGGCGGACGACATTCTCGGTACACTTGCACACACCTGCAGCAAACAGGGACAGGAATGCATTGTCATGACGGGTGACCGTGACAGCCTGCAGCTGATCGACGATCGCATTACAGTGCATCTTGTAACAAACCGTGAGCATATCCCCTATACCCCCGAACGGTTCCGTGAGGATTACGGCTTTGCACCGATCCACCTGATCGACCTGAAAGCACTCATGGGTGACAGCTCCGATAATATTTCAGGTATTAAGGGCATTGGCGAAAAGACCGCAATGGCACTCATTCAGGCATGGCACAGCATTGAGGAAATGTATGACCACATGGAGGAGGTACAGGCTACCCCCAGAATCAAGCAGAAGCTGGTTGACGGCAAAGCGGATGCGGAGGAGAGCAAGTGGCTTGCGACCATCCGCACGGATGCTCCCGTTTCCACGGAGCTTTCCGATTATGTGCCGAAGGAACAACGGACGGACGAGCTTCGGAGAATTCTGACGGAGCTGGAAATGTACAAGATACTTGAACGCTTCGGTCTGCAGCCCCTCGGTTCCGGCGAACCGAAAGCGGAGGTCGTTTCCAAGCCCGCGACGGCACCGGAGCTTTCGGAGATCTCCTATTCTGCGGACAAAATCAAGGAATTCCCCACGCCCATCGCCTACACCCTGCGTGACGGCGTTCTGACTGTCTGCGGTGAAAATACGATTTGCAGAACATCGGAAATTTCCGAAATTCTGAAATTTCTGTCATTCGATATTCCCAAGTCAACGGATGACGCCAAGGGGCACTATCATTTCGCACTGGAGCACGGCAGAAAGCTCACCAATCTCACATTCGATGCGGCTGTCTGTGGCTATCTGCTCAACCCCTCCGCATCGGACTACAGCGTGGCGGCACTCTGTGCACAGCTGAATGTGCCGTATTTCACGGAACTGGGCGAATCCGCCGATGTACAGGCACTGCAAAGCCTTGCGGAAAAGGGCATTGCACAGCTCACGGAGGATGGGATGTTCCCCCTTTGGACGGACATCGAGCTGCCGCTGACAAGGGTTCTCGCTTCCATGGAACACACGGGCGTGTCCGTGGATAAGGAGGGCATCCGCACGTTTGGAGAGGGGCTGTCCGAAAATATTGCACAGCTGCAGCAGCAGATCTACGATTACGCCGGCGGGGAATTCAACATTGCCTCCCCGAAACAGCTTGGCGTGGTACTGTTTGAAACACTGGGACTTCCGGCAAAGAAGAAAACCAAAAGCGGCTATTCCACGAACGCCGAAGTGCTTGAGGAACTCCTCCCGAAGCATCCGATCATCGGGCTGATTCTGGAATACCGCCAATATACAAAGCTCCTGTCCACCTATGTGGACGGTCTGCTCAAGACCATTGCCGAGGACGGCCGCATCCACACCAAATACAAACAGACGGAAACCAGAACAGGGCGTATTTCCTCCATTGAACCGAATCTGCAGAACATCCCCGTACGCACGGAGCTTGGACGTAATATGCGAAAATTCTTCAGGGCATCCGAGGGCTGTGTACTGCTCGACGCCGACTATAGCCAGATCGAACTGCGTCTGATGGCACATTTAAGCGGGGACAAGGCAATGCAGGAGGCATTCATAAGCGGTGCTGATATTCACACGGCGACCGCTGCCAAGGTATTTGATATGCCCGAGCTTTTTGTCACGTCGGAAATGCGAAGTGCGGCAAAAGCCGTGAATTTCGGCATTCTCTACGGAATGGGTGCATTTTCGCTTTCCAAGGACATCCACGTTTCCGTTGCACAGGCAAAGAAATATATTGAGGATTATCTCGGTTCGTACCCGAAGGTTTCCGCATTCCTCGACAAGGTCGTAGAGAACGGTACGGAAAATGGCTATGTCTGCACCATGCACGGCAGACGGCGTTATGTGCCGGAGCTGAAATCCAAAAACAAAATGATGCAGGCGGCAGGCAAACGCATTGCCATGAACACTCCCGTACAGGGCACAGCGGCGGACATCATCAAGCTTGCAATGGTGCACGTGCACGATCGTCTGGAACGAGAAGTGCCGAGTGCAAAGCTCCTCTTGCAGGTGCATGACGAACTGATCGTGGAAGTTCCGTTTGCGGACGCTGACAGGGCTGCCAAGATCCTGCATGAGGAAATGGAGCAGGTTTGTCAGCTTTCCGTGCCGCTGACGGCAGAGGTCAATCGTGGAGGGACATGGTATGACGCTAAGGGTTAAACAGGTAACGTGTGAAGATACCGCCATTCTCGCACAAATCGCCGCACTGGAGGAGATCTGCATTCCCAATCCGTGGAGCTATGATATGTTTCTCCTCGAAGCACAGCGAAGGGGCGGTGTGGTTCTTGCTGCACTGGATGAATCGGACTGCGTAGCAGGCTTTATGACGGCACAGATCGTGCAGGATTCTGCGGACATCAACAATGTTGCCGTGCATCCCGATAAACGTAGACTGTCCATCGGCAGCCGCCTTCTGGAGGCATTTCTGGAACTGACGGAGGACGGCACACAGATCTTTCTTGAGGTAAGGGCATCCAATTCCCCAGCCATCGGGCTGTATCGAAAGCACGGGTTTGTCCCCGCAGGACTGCGGAAGCAGTACTACACCAATCCGGCGGAGGATGCCATTTTGATGAAATATGAACGATAAATTTCGGAGGAATACCATGTTAATACTCGGAATCGAAAGCTCCTGCGACGAAACCGCAGCGAGCGTTGTGGAGGACTGCACAAAACAGCGTTCCTCCGTTATCGCCTCACAGGCGATGGAACACAGACAATTCGGCGGTGTTGTGCCGGAGCTTGCCTCCAGACGGCACTGCGAGAATATTCTTGCCGTCGTACAGCAGGCACTGGACGACGCCAATGTCACGGTGGACGACCTTGACGGCATTGCGGTCACGCACACGCCCGGACTGATCGGTGCACTGCTCGTTGGCGTGAATTTCGCCAAGGGGCTTGCCTTTGCGGCAGGAAAGCCCCTGATCCCCGTACATCACATCACGGGACATATTGCAGCGAATTATCTTGCACATCCCGATCTCAAGCCCCCCTACCTCTGTCTTGTGGTCAGCGGCGGTCACACAATGTTGTGTGAGGTGAAGTCCTACACGGAATTTGCCATTCTCGGTACAACAAGGGATGACGCTGCAGGCGAATGCTTTGACAAATGTGCCCGTGTACTGGGGTATCCGTACCCCGGCGGCGTGCAGATCGACAAGGCGGCACAGCAGGGTGACAGCACCAAATATTCCCTCCCCCGTCCCCGTGTTGCCGGAAGCGAGCTTGACTGCAGCTTTTCCGGCTTAAAGACAGCCACCCTGAATCTGATCCACCATGCCGAGCAGGCAGGGGAGACCCTGGATATTAACAGCCTGTGTGCGTCCTTTACAGCGGCGGTATCTGATACCTTGGTTCCCAGAGTGATGATGGC
>JAZOBK010000032.1:0-7953 GCA_045595985.1 Oscillospiraceae bacterium | reverse complement strand
AGAGATCAAAGAAACCCAGAAGGATGAAGTGAAATTTTCAATCGACGGCTCTGTCTACATCGGTATCAATCTGCATCCGTCCATTGTATGGATGCATGAAAAGGTATTCCTTGCAGATGTGAAGGAATTCAGCGGCGGACTGATTCTGACGGGCAAGCTTGTGGATGTTTCAGCGGATGTTTCAAATGAGGATATATGGCTTGATGACATGGCACCGACGGTATCGGGAAGCCTGATTGAAAAGACAAAAGAGAAACATGCCTGCAAGATCTGCATCGACGGCGAATTGAAGGTGCAGTTCAAGATCAAAATGAAGATCCATATCTTTGATCTTACACAGGGAGAGGATGAATCGGAAACAAAACCGGATGATGCAGAAAAAGAACCGGATGGACCTATCAGCCTTGTTATTCCGGAGCTTTCCATTGAGTTGCCCGGGATCCATCTGACCTATTTCTATCTTTCACTGATGGATGAGGAGGGGAACGCCCAGCTGAAGTTTGCATTCACCAAATGCCCGAACAGAATGTTCCTGTGCGATATCGGCTGCATGGACGATGACACATTCGAGGCTATCACTGACGCAAAGCTTGTCATTTCCAATACTGACGGACAGCAGCTGAATACAGAGCTGAAGGAAGACGGCAAGGCATGGGTATGGATGCCGCTGGGCAGCTATACGATTGTGGCAGAATCGGAGAATTATTTGCCTTCTGAAAGAAAATATACACTTTCCTACCGATCTTTTGCGGATGAAAAGAGTACGGATATGAATGCAGAGAAATATGCACTGGCCATTAATGGAAAGAAAACCCAGTCGATCACACAGATGCTTACACCGGCCATGCACAAGGTTGTGGTGAAGGTGATAAATGAGAAGGGCGAGGAGCTGAAAAATGCAAAGGTTCTTTGCAGCTATGCGTCCAAGGCAGTGCTGAAGCAGAATGCAGAAAGAACGGATATGCCCTTTGGCGGCAGTGGATTCAATGGAAATCTGTTAAACGAGTTGATGGAACAGAATTCAGCACTCAATCATAACGAAGAGGGCTACCTGCTACCCGACGGCACGCACAAGTTCACGGTCAGCTGTGAGGGTTATCTCACGGAAGTGGCTGAGGCGGTTGTTGATGGTAAGGATATGGAGATTGTGGTTGTGCTGGAGAAACCTGAAGTTTCCTGGCAGGATCTGTACCGTGAAGTGTTATTGGATTTGATTGAGAATGGAATAGAGGGAGGAGGCCCTTTCAGATTTGGTTTTGTTTATGTAAACGACGATGAACTCCCGGAACTTGTTGTGTCTACAGGATGGGCTTATATGGACAATTGCCGATTGTATACGGTTGTAGATGATGAGGTCGTATTTGCACAGGGCCGCGGCTTTGGAGCAGAAGGCAGATTTCAATACCTGGAGAGAAAGGATATATATATTGCCGGAAGCAGATATGGTGCGACGATTTACAAACTTGATGGTACAGAAATACAAAGTCTGTTCAATTATAGAGGCGATATGTCGGTGGATGGAGAAACAGTAACGGAAAGTGAATACTATGCGGTATATGACTTGTATTGGAAGGATAGTGCATACAAAACAGCTGAATTTCCCTACGACTTGAATGTTGAAACGGTTTATGAGGTGTTCCCCAAAAACAAAACAATAAGCCAGGATTCACTGGCTTCTCTGTATTCTTCACCCCTCGCCGCAACCCCCATCACCACAGACGAAAACAACACAGTCTTTACAGATCTCACACCTAACACGCTCTACAATTTCTACTGCATGAAGTCCTATGACGCCGAAGATCCCCTCGGCGGCGACAATCTCCTGTACATAGATCAGGTGACCTCCGATGAAAACGGTGATCTGGCTGTCGGATATCTCCCGAAGGAGTCCTGCGAGGATGCGGATGTATTTGTCGTTGCAGCCGACGGCACAATAGCCGTTTACGGCGGGTCCCATGACGATAGCATCGAACCTGTGCCCCTGAAGCCGGGCGATACCACCACGGTGGATGCATCGGGCGAGCTGATTTCCAGTGATCCCACCGTTGTTGAAGTGGGTGAAGACGGCGTGCTGACCGCAGTCGGCGAAGGCATGGCGGCGATCTTTGCAATGGATGCCGAAAGTGGAACGCTTGTGACCGTTATTGAAGTCAAAGCCCCGGACTGCGGCAAGGGCGACCTGGACAATGACGGTGCAGTCAATGCTGTGGACGCAGCGATCCTTTTGGTTGCAGCGGCAGCTGTTGGCTCAGGCGGTGACAGCGGACTGACCGAAGCACAGGAAAACGCCGCAGATGTCAATGACGACGGTGACTACAATGCCGTGGATGCAGCAATGATCTTGCAGTACGCAGCAGCAGTCGGCTCAGGATATGCAGGCACGTTTGATGAATTCTTTGCGGCATAGCTTTGCAGGATAACGTCATATTGGCAATAGAAATCCCCATACACGAAAAACACCCGTGTATGGGGATTTGTTTATGCGAGGGTTACGCATCTGCGGTGCAGTTTTACGGCATGAATTTTCTGCATGTTTCCTCTATGATTCGTCTTGCTTCAACGGGCGGTGCATCAAGCTCGCACACCGCTGCGTGATAATGCCCGCCGCCGCCATGCACCATGTCGTGTTGAATTGCCGATAGCCGTTGGGCTTCAGAACACCGAACAGGTCACGGATAATACGCTCCTGCCAGTCCAGTAATTCAAATGGATTGCCTGCCCATGTGCCTTTGGTGTGGGACAAACATTCATTGAAGTTGACAGCGTAGTCGGCGGCGGCTTTGTCATAGTGGGAATCGTCTGCCATGAATTCCGTTGGTGTGTATTTTTTCAGCTTCGATTACAAATGTGACTACAACACAGTGGATGGATGCACATTCAAGAATGTTGCGGCGGAGCACGTGGATGTCAAGGAATATACAACCGGAACGGAGATCATGAACTGCACGTTCTACGGTGACGGCATGACGGGTGCTAACTATGCCGGCAGCTTTGTGGATATTGCAGGCAATGATGTGAATGTTCACGATAATATCGGTTACCGCAACGGAAACTCTAATATTGTAGCAGTCTTTGAGCTTCATGAGCAGGTCGAAGGCTGGGGCTATCATTGCATCTTTACTGACAATACAGTCTACATGGATCAGCCCTACGGTGCGGTGGATACAAGTCGTCGTATGTATGTAGTTGACGGCTGGTACAGCGATTTCTCTGTCAGAAATAATCAGGTCGATTACGGAAATGGATTAGTTCCTGCGGATAGCTGGGAATACTATAATTCTGACTATGTAACTTATCTGAATGAATAAAAGACACCCCACAAGGCACACCGAACACCAATCGGTGAGGCGTGCCGATGCCATTTCCGCTGGGCATCGGCAAGCAGACAAAACCTGTCCGCCAGCCCTGTGGGGTGTCGTCATATCTATTCTACGGTTACTTCCATCCCATTTCTGAATCGGAACACCATGTTCTTCTTTTTTGTCTACTTATTTAGTATAGCACCAGCACCAGAAGCGGGCTGCGTTTAAATAAGGATTACCGGATAGAAACAGAATTCATGAAAATGGCAGATGATATGTCTGCCGGTATCATTCGTCAGTTTCTATGCAAATAGTAATTCTATAGAAAAAGCAGGAATATTTCAGAGAAGAAATGCGTACACTGAATATATATATTATATTTTAGGAGGTGTGCAATGAAGAAAATAAAATGGACAGAGCTATTGATTTTTATTATCGGAACGGAGCTGGTCGGTGCACTTTCAAGTTTGTTATCAGGAAATTTCTCGTCCTTCTACGGCGAACTTGTCAAGCCACCACTTGCACCACCGGGAATTCTTTTCCCGATTATGTGGGCAATCCTTTATGCTCTCATGGGAATATCGGCATATATGATCTATGTTTCAGATGCCGATGCAGGTGGAAAGAGAAAAGCTCTCACGCTGTATGCGGTGCAGTTGTTTGTTAATTTCATGTGGAGTATTGTGTTCTTCCGATTTGAACAAATAGGCGTAGCTGCCGCTGTTCTTATTCTGCTTGTCATTCTTGTAGCCATGATGATTGTCACATTCAAGAAGATTCGGCCGCTGGCAGGATACTTGAATATCCCATATTTACTTTGGGTGATATTCGCAGCATATCTGAATATTGGATTTTTAGTTCTGAACTGAGTCGATTGCAAAAGAGCCAATCGGCTCTTTTTTTACAAAAACGAGCCTAAATGCAAAGAAAAAAAGGAATGAGGGGGTGCGATGAAGGAAATCCTCATCAAGCTTCACTACAATCAGGGGATTCAATCAACAACGACTTTGAAACAACTGAAAATAGGAAAATATATTGAAATTCTAAAATATATGAAAAATTTTTACCAAATCTGCACAAAAGTAAAAAGCTTTTACTACCATACCTTGACATTTCCTCTGCAACGTGCTATAATATCAACCGTGGTTGCAACCCATAAAAAACGATTCAAGCCGGGGCAACCGGCGGAAAGGCATCTTCACATGAAAAAACATACTAATTCTATTTTAATCACCAAAAAGCTCACAGCACTCTCTCTTGCAGCTTTGTCCGGTGCGATGATTCTGACTGCACCGATGACAAGCAGCACTACACTTTTCGACAACTATTGCATCACAGCTGAAGCAAGTTCAGATAAGTACACTTCAGACACACTCGTTCTCTCAAGCGGACAAACTGCTTTTGCATCCGCATATGGTAAAAAATGGGTTTCCAAGAATAAAAAATATGAGTTGGTTCTGCAGAGTAACGGTGATCTTGTTATTAACAATGTGTCCACCGGCAGCACAATCTGGAGAACAAACACCGGTATCTCAAACAACAATGCTACAAATTCATTCAGTCTCAGTATGCAGACCGATGGAAATCTTGTTGTATATAAACATCCCCGTTACAGCAGAACAGGTACTCCCGTCTGGAATTCCAAGACTGTAATCGGCGGAACAGGCAACACCTATTCCCTGCGTCTTTCCAACGATGGTGAGCTTTATGTATATCACAATCAGACAAAGCAGTCCATCTGGAGCAGTAGAAGTGAGATCAGCTGCACCGCAAGTAAAAATACCTATTTAAAGGCGAGTCAGTGCCTGACATCAAAAAACTGCAACTATCGTGCGGTCATGCAGAATGACGGAAATTTTGTGATTTATGAGAGAAAGAAAAACAACGAAACGGCGGTCTGGAGTACAGGAACTGTCGGGAATCCCGGTGCACACTTTGTACTGCAGCAAGATGGAAATCTGGTCGTTTATTCCAAGGCTTCCAAGGCTCTGTATGCTTCGAACACAAACAGAAAGCCGTTTGCAGACTATAAGCTGAAGCTCGGCGATGACGGTGTGCTGCAGCTCATCAAGAAGAGCAACAATTCCGTCATCTGGAGATCCCACACTCCTGCAGGCAATAATGGAACTGCCGGAACACTGAGCAACATCAACTGGGACCATCTCAAGAAGGTAGGACGTCAGCCGGCAGGTTCTGTTTCCTGCTCCTGCTATGCACTTGCTTATGCAAGAACAATTCTTGATAAAACTCCCCGCACATGGTACACATACAATCAGTACGGCAATAATCAGTATTCTGTTTGTGCACAGTGGTGGAAGGGTAATTTCAGTGTTAAAACCAAAACCACAAAGCTGGCAGGCTATCAGCTGATGTACGATGAAATCAAGGCAGGCAGACCTGCGATCATTCTTGTACAGACGACAAATGGCAAGAGAAGTTCCCACCATTATGTGACTGTAATCGGTGTGAGCAGTTCTGCAAAAAGAAGCAGTCTTTCTCCGAAGGACTTTACCATTATTGATCCGGCAGCATATGACGGAAGTGCAGCACCGACCGCAGAAAACATGGGTACAGTCGGTTATGATCTCAAGAAGGCTACAAAGGATTACATTGGATTTAACATTGTAACACAGAATTGATTTATCAACAAATCAAAACTATCTGTAAAATTGGTGGTCTGATTCGATTTGTGTGCTGCAAAAGATAGGACGGCAGGTTTTGAAGTGATAGGGCATATGCTGTATAATATCGGTAAACGTTTCTACAAGACAATCCTCTTTCAATATCATACCACATCCGGCATCTTTTTCAATCGTATAGCAGAGAATCCGTATTACCGGGCACACATAGCCAAAGACATCCTCACCGGCTTCAGTCGGCGAGGATGTCTTTATATACGGGCTCTGTATTCTGTTCTTCGGTGGAATGCTCCGGCACTGCCTCCTCAGGATTCTGCCTTTCTGCAGCCGGATGCTCCTGCTGATGCGGCTTTTTATGAAAATACGGTTGCTCATCAGTCGGAACAGACGAAACTTCGGGTTCAACGATCCCCTCTGCCGCATCCTTTCCGTTGAGGTGGGGCGGTGTATGTTCCGTCCTTTCCGGATTTTCGGGTTTTGGCGGCAATTCGCCTTCTGCGGGAGGAGCAGGAGCGGTGGGATGCTCTGAATGTTCGACAGGATCTTTGATACCTTCATGTGCCGGAGGTGTCGGTGCATCCTCCGGTTTGGGTGCGTCAACGCCCGGAACGGCAGGTTCATCTGCGGCGGGTTTCGTGGGAGCCTGGGGCTTTTCGGGAGCATCTGGCTTTTCCGGCTGAGGCTTCTCCTCTCCGGGCTTCTCATCCTTGGAATCCGACTCGTGCTTCAACGGTTCCTTCTCATGAACATTTACCTTAATGGCAAGCTTAGGAAGCTCTTCCTCGAATTCGGTTTTGTAGGAGTGATACTTCTCATCGTTCTTGCTTTCAATATACACATCGACAGTATCACCATCCGACAGGTAACCGTCCGAAATTTCGATCTGCAGGATCTCATTGGCAGCCTCAAGCTTATCCTTGCCCTTGATGTCATACGTTTCTATGATCTCCCTGCCGTATTCGGAATCACTCTGCAGACGGATCACCTTGCCAGCACTGTTAAGCTCCATACTGATACCGGCATGGGAGGTGATCGTGACTGCTGAACAGGTTTTCAGATTGCGTGCATAATAGGAATAGCACGGGACGGAAATTATCCCGATGCAAGCCGCAGCTGCAACAATTCTTCTCATGACAATGATCCTGTTGCTGGACTTTTCCTTTTCTGCCATAATCACAGGATTCGTAACACTCTGCCCTGCCTCATAGCCAAGATTGGCGGCAAACACATATCTGCCCTCCTCATCCATCAGTACAGCATGGCACTTGCAGCATTGCATAACCATATATTTCATCGGGGTTCACCGCCTTTCAATACCTGCATAATATGTCCACGCATAATTTCATAGCCGTTGGTGCAGATCAGCAGCATGGCTACAAGATAACGCCTATGTCTTTCCAGTGTTTTTCTTTCAACCTTCGCACCATCCGCAAGTGCTGCCATGGGCACCCTGCGGGTACGCAGAAATTCCTCAAGCAGCTCACTGTTGCTGCGTGCATAACGTACCGCCCTGCCGCACAGCTCAAGAGTCCGCCGCTGTTTCGGAGAATTCTCGGCAATATCCGAAAAGGAAACACCGAATTCCTCCATCTGTGCAGCAAGCTCTGCGATCTCCTGCTTTGTCGCTTCACGCAGCCGTGCTTCTTCAAATGCGTCGCGGCTGTCACTGATCGAATCAATCAGTTCCGTCTGGGCATCGTCATGGGCGGCATTAAGTGAAATCAATCCGCTGTTCCGTTTTTCCCTGCGATAGTTATCAATCAGGCGGTTTCGGATCTGCAGCGCTGCAAATCTGAGAAACGAACCACGAAGTTTGGAATAGCTGCGGATGGCTTCATAAAATGCAAACATGGCAATGCTCAATTCATCGTCACTCTGATCGGGAGGACGATTGATGAACTTTGCTGTTTCCGCTTTGATAAACGGCATATAATCCGCTATGAGTTCATCTGCCGCACGGCTATCCTTTCTGGCAAGATAAACTCTGGAAATAATCTCATGAGTTTCGGAGT
>JAZOBK010000031.1:0-3618 GCA_045595985.1 Oscillospiraceae bacterium | reverse complement strand
ACAACGCAAGTGGGGAGCTATCGCTCCCGATAGACTCCCCCATGCGTATCACCTGTGCGGGTTCCGCACTAGCAGCAGGAATTGCCGCAGTTGTTGTTGCAGCCGCTCCAGTTGCTGTTGTTGCCGCAGCCATTGCCGCAGAACAGCCAGAACAGAACGATCAGAATGATAATCCAGCAGCAGTTGTTACCCTCAAAGCATCCACAGTTCATAAATCAAGCACTCCTCAAAATATATTGTATTTGGAACATTTGGCTCTCTTGAGCCGTTCCATATTACATACTATGTCATCGGTGAAATTGTGTGCGGATGCTGCAGAAAAAAATTTATACGGCTGCTATTGAAACACCCATCCTCTCTCGACAAATATCGCAGGAAAAATGTGCTATACTATAGTGTATTCTATGCCAAGGAGGCGGAGTGGATTGTCCAGAAATATTGAACACTATGATATTGAGAAATTCTCGGAAAGTGCCGTGCTCTCACTTGATGCGGCCATATACCTTGCAGGAGAAATGGGGCATACCTATGTCGGAACGGAACACTACCTGCTCGGTCTGCTGCATCAGCAGCCCAACACTGCAGCGGAAATTCTGACTTCCTGCGGAATCACCGAGCAGCTGCTTTATCAAAGAATTGTGCTGACGGTCGGAAAGGGGAATAAAACTTCCCCCGGTTACCGGTGTATGACGCCCGCCCTGCATCGGATGTTCCGCAAAGCCCAGCTGCTTGCGGAAGCGGGCGGTAATGTGGAAACCGATACACAGTGGCTGCTCCTTGCGGTTCTGCAGGACGATAATTGTGCGGCAGTACAGCTGCTTGAGGCAATGTCTGCAGATACCAACAGGCTTGCGGCTGCCTGCACAGGAAAACCCATATCGTATGTGTCCGCACCGGTAATGCCGTCTGCCAAGGAATTTCCGAATCTTTTCCGCTACGGAAAGCTTCTCTCATCCCCCGAGGAACAGCAGGATCCCCTCATCGGCAGGGAGGAGGAGATCGACCGTGTCCTTCAGATCCTCTCACGCCGCAGCAAGAACAATCCCTGTCTGATCGGCGATCCCGGAGTCGGCAAAACCGCCATCGTACAGGGCGTAGCGGAACGTTTCACAAGAGGACAGGTACCCGAGCATCTGCGTGGAATGTTCATCTTTTCACTTGACCTCGGCTCGCTCCTCGCAGGTGCGAAGTACCGTGGTGATTTTGAGGAACGCATCCGTGCCTGCGTGGATGAAGTCACGGGCAGCAGCAGGATCATCCTCTTTATAGATGAGCTGCATACCATTGTCGGTGCAGGTGCAGCGGAGGGAGCAATCGACGCTGCCAATATGCTCAAACCCAGACTTGCCCGGGGCGATCTTCGTATCATCGGTGCAACCACGCCGCATGAATACAGCCAAAGCATCGAAAAGGACGGTGCACTCGCAAGACGTTTCCAGTCCGTTGAAATTGCAGAACCCTCGCCAGCCCAGACGCTCACCATCCTGCAGGGACTGCGGGAAAGCTACAGTGCATTCCACGGCGTCAGCCTGCCGGACACCGTGCTGGAGGCGTGCGTGAGCCTTTCGGAAAAATATATCAGCGGCAAAAATTTCCCCGACAAGGCGATCGACCTGATGGACGAAGCCTGTGCCCGTGCCGCCATGCGTAGTGCAGCCTGCCATGATACCCGCCTGTCACCAACGGTAACCTCGGAGGATGCCGCCGCCATTGCCGCAATACGAACGGGCATTCCTCTGAAGCAAATGACCGCCGCCGAACAGGAACGCCTGCTGATGCTCCGCAGCGAACTGCGGCGTGAGATCATCGGGCACGATGCGGTAATTGATCGGCTTTCCGACGCCGTTTGCCGTGCGGGCAGCGGATTTCGTGATATTCGCCGCCCCGTCGGATCATTCCTGTTTCTGGGGCCGACGGGCGTTGGAAAAACAGGACTCGTCAGGGCACTGGCAAGATGCCTGCACGGTTCGGAAAAATCCCTGCTGACGGTGGATATGTCGGAATATATGGAGCAGCACGCAGTTGCAAAGCTCATCGGTGCACCGCCCGGATATGTCGGACACGAGGAGGAAACCCGATTCTGTGAGCACCTTCGCCGCCATCCATGCAGCGTGGTGCTGTTTGATGAAATTGAAAAGGCACATCCCGACGTGCTGCACATTCTCCTGCAGATGCTTGAGGACGGCATGATCACCGACAGTGCGGGCAGAAAAATCAGCCTGCGAAACTGCATGATCTTCATGACCTCAAATCTCGGTATGCACGAAATGCACACCAGTGTGGGATTTGTACAGACGCAGCCAAATGCCGCCCCCGGCACAACACCGGAAGCTCTGCGGCGTGCCCTTCCGCCGGAGCTGCTCAACAGAATGGATGAGATCCTGACCTTTGAACGGCTCGGTGCGGAGAGTCTTGCCGCAATTGCACGCCGCATTCTGGATGAAGTGGCTGCAAGGGCAAAGCACATGGGGCTGACGCTCCGGTTTTCGGAGGAAGCCGTGCAGGCTGCTGCCTCCTGCAAGGAAACCAGACAGTACGGTGCACGTCCCATTCGCCGTTTTGTTACCCGTGAGGTGGAAAATCCCCTGTCCAGACTTTGGCTGTGCGGCGAGATCCACGCAGGCGACTGTGTGCAGGTGACTGCCGAAAACGGCGAGATGAAGTTTCTGACCAATGTCATGGCGTGATGTTTGATGCATCCCCAATACGACAATCTCCTATGAGCTTCCCCCGCTTCGGCGTGGGAAGTTCAAAAATAAGGGCTTGGCAGAACGTAGAAAAATACTTTTCCGATAAACTGAAGGTTTTTTATGCATTGGCATAAAAAACCTTATTTCATTGTGCGGTTCTGCCTTAAAAATGTGGTTGACAAAATACGTTAATATGGCTATAATAGTAATAGCATGGGTTACTCTGCCATGCCGTATTGCATTCACTCATATTACTGAAATAAGGAGAAATAAAGGTGAATATACTGATCGTAGGCTGCGGAAAAGCCGGCAGCGTTCTGACACGGGTGCTGAATGACGAAGGTCACAATATTACCGTCATGGACACCGATTCGGAAATTGTTACCGCCATGGTTGATAATTATGACGTGCAGGGAATCTGCGGAAACGGACTGATCCTGAAGGATCTGCTTGAAGCCGGCGTGGAGAACACCAACGTCTTCATTGCTATGACGGATTCCGACGAAGTCAATATCATGTGCTGCCTCATGGCAAGAAAAAAGGGTGCACGGCACAGCGTCGCCAGAGTTCGCAATCCTGCATATGCCGAACAGATCGTTTTCATGCGTGAGGAGCTTGGCATCAGCATGATGATCAACCCCGAATTCCACACCGCCAATGAAATCGCAAGAATGCTGCGGTATCCGAATGCCATTCAGGTGGAAACATTTGCAAAGGGACGACTGGAGCTTGCAGAAATGAAAGTCAGCCACGATGGATTGCTGGATGGTCTGACATTGTCCGCACTTCCCCAGAAACTGAAGCTGCACTTTCTGGTTTGTGCGGTACAGCGTGACGAGGAGATCATTATCCCTGACGGCAGCTTCGTACTGCACGGCGGTGACAAGATCTATATTACTGCCATTCACAGTGGGCTCGCCAAGTTCAA
>JAZOBK010000030.1:0-4855 GCA_045595985.1 Oscillospiraceae bacterium | reverse complement strand
GCAGATGGCTTCTGCACTGCAATCCCGAGCTTTCCGCACTCATTTCCTCCCTCATCGGCAGTCGCTTTACGGAGGACGAGGAGGAACTCAAAAAGCTGCTGCAATTCCGCAAAGACACGGGCGTTCTGCAAAAGCTGCTTTCCATCAAATCCGCAAAAAAAGCGGAATTATGCACCTATCTGCAAATGAGGCAGGGCGTTTTCATCAACCGGAATTCCATCTTCGACATCCAAATCAAGCGTCTGCACGAATACAAACGCCAGCAGCTCAACGCCCTCTATCTCACCCACAAGTATCTGGAGATCAAGTCAGGAAAGAAGCCGAAAACCCCGATCACAGCGATTTTCGGGGCAAAAGCCGCACCTGCCTACACCATCGCACAGGACATCATCCACCTCATTCTCTGCCTGCAGGAGCTGACGGCAAACGATCCCGACGTCAGTCCCTTCCTGAACGTAGTGATGGTGGAAAATTACAACGTCACTTGGGCGGAAAAGCTGATTCCGGCGTGCGATATTTCAGAGCAGATCTCGCTTGCCTCAAAGGAGGCAAGCGGCACGGGCAACATGAAATTCATGCTGAACGGTGCACTGACGCTCGGCACGGAGGATGGTGCAAACGTCGAAATTCATGAGCTGGTGGGGGATGAAAACATCTATATCTTCGGCGACCGCAGCGATACCGTCGTGCAGCGTTATGCAGAGGGCAGCTACGATGCGGCAGAATATTATCGGAACGATCCGAAGCTCCGCCGTGCAGTGGATTTCATCAGAGGAAAGGAGCTTCTGAAAATCGGCGATAAGCAGCGTCTGGAACGCCTGTTCAAGGAACTGACCACAAAGGACTGGTTCATGACATTCCCCGATTTTGAAAGCTATGTGCAGACTCGTGAACGTGCCTATGCGGATTACGAAAACCGCATGGAATGGGCGGAAAAAATGCTTGTAAACATTGCAATGGCAGGATATTTCTCCTCCGACAGAACCATTGCGGAATATGATCGGGACATCTGGCAGCTCAGCTCTGCCGCCCAAAAGGAGGTCAAGTAAATGGAACGCAGCCAAAAATATGACATTGCATCGCCGCTGAGCGGCAGGGCGGTACCGCTTGAACAGGTACCCGACCCCGTATTTGCCGAAAAGGTGCTGGGGGACGGCTGTGCTGTCATTCCCTCCGACGGCAGAATCTGCAGCCCTGTGGATGGTGAGATCACATCCATTGCGGAAAGTGCCCATGCCTACGGCTTTGCATCTGACGACGGCGTGGAGGTGCTGGTGCATTTCGGTCTGGAAACCGTGGCACTCAAGGGCAGTGGATTTACCTCCCATGTCAAGGTCGGCGACAGGGTAAAAAAGGGCGATCTCGTCGCAGAGGCGGACATTGCATTCCTGCAATCGAAGGGTATCAATCTGCTCACGCCCGTGCTGATCTATGACGGGGCGGACGGAATGGATCTGCAGGTGCATCTGGGCGAAGTGAAACAGGATGAATCCCCCCTGATCACGCTGTTCCCAGCTGAAGATGAGCATTCCGTACCGCATGGGGCTTCCGCAGCACCTCTGGAGGAAAAGCCTGCTCCCGGGCAGGAAAAGCGGAAGTTCCGCATCAATTTCGACCTTCTGCAAAAGCTCGGCAAGGTACTGATGGTCGTCATTGCCGTCATGCCGGCGGCGGGACTGATGATCAGCATCGGCAAGCTCATTGCCATGGCGGGCGGTGATGTTGCTCTGGTATCCACCATCGGCGGCGTGCTCGAAAACATCGGCTGGGCAGTCATCAGCAATCTCCATGTGCTGTTCGCCGTCGCCATCGGCGGCTCGTGGGCTAAGGAACGTGCGGGCGGTGCCTTTGCGGCACTCCTCGCATTCATCCTCATCAACAACATCACGGGTTCCGTGTTCGGCGTGACGAATGATATGCTCGCCTCGTCCGACGCCGTTGTCAAGTCCCTCTTCGGACAGGAAATGCTCGTCGAAAACTACTTCACCTCCGTCCTCGGCACGCCCGCCCTCAACATGGGTGTGTTCGTCGGCATTATTTCGGGCTTTGTGGGCGGCGTGATCTACAACAAATACTACAATTTCCGTGGACTTCCCGAGGCACTGTCCTTCTTCAACGGCAAACGGTTCGTGCCGCTTGTGGTCATCCTCTGGTCGGTCATCGTTTCCCTGATTCTCGCCGTGGTCTGGCCCGTGGTGCAGTCGGGCATCAACACATTCGGCATCTGGATCGCCAACTCCTCGAACACCTCCCCCGTGCTTGCACCGTTCATTTACGGCACGCTGGAACGTCTGCTCCTGCCGTTCGGTCTGCACCATATGCTCACCATCCCCATGAACTACACCTCGTTCGGCGGCACCTATGAGATCCTCACCGGGCCGAATGCCGGAACCGTCGTGTTTGGACAGGATCCCCTCTGGCTTGCGTGGGTGACCGATCTGATCAATTTCCGCAAGGCGGGCGACATCGAATCCTACAACCGCCTGCTGGAAACCGTCATTCCGGCACGCTTCAAGGTCGGTCAGATGATCGGTGCAACCGGACTTCTGCTCGGCGTTGCACTTGCCATGTACCGCAGGGTGGACAGGGATAAACGCAGGGACTACCGCTCCATGTTCATTTCCACCGCACTGGCGGTATTTCTCACGGGTGTCACCGAGCCGATCGAATTCATGTTCATGTTCTGTGCTCTGCCGCTCTACCTCGTCTATGCTGTGCTGCAGGGGCTTGCCTTTGCACTTTCCGGCGTGATCGACCTGCGTCTGCACTCGTTCGGCAATCTGGAATTCATCACCAGAATCCCCATGTCCGTCAGTGCGGGACTGACGGGGGACATCATCAATTTCCTCCTCAGTGCCGTGGCATTCTTCGTGACCGGCTATTTTGTGGCATATTTCATGATCGGGAAATTTCGCTACGCCACCCCCGGACGACTGGGCAACTACACCGCAGGCGGCGAAAACGAGGAGGACGGCAGTGTGAAGCGTTCCGTCCACGGCGGCAACAGCCAGCCCGAACGCATCATTGCTCTGCTCGGCGGCAGGGATAACATCACCTCCGTTGACGCCTGCATGACAAGACTGCGTGTGACGGTCAAAAATCCCGATCTTGTGGCGGACGCCGCCGCATGGACGGCGGAGGGGGCACTTGGCCTTGTGAAGAAGGATACGGGCATTCAGGCGATCTACGGGCCAAAAGCGGATGTCCTCAAATCCGACATCAACGACATCCTGTAGCATGAAGCTGCTCACACTCAACACCCACAGTCTTGTGGAGGAGCACTATCCGCAGAAGCTCCATGATTTCGTGGAAGCCATCGCCGCCGAATGCCCCGACATCATCGCCCTGCAGGAGGTCAGTCAGACAGCAGATGCACAGGAGCTTCCGCTGTATCTGCAAAGGGGCTATGTTCCCGCAGTCAGAGATGCCGTTATCCGCAGGGACAACCATGTGTATAACGCCGTGCGGATGCTGGCGGACAGGGGCGTGCAGTACAGCTGGACATGGCTGCCGCTGAAGCTCGGCTACGACAGGTATGACGAGGGCATTGCCCTCATGAGCCGCAGTCCCATTCTGGAAACGGACGTTCACCTTGTCAGCCGTGTGAACGATTACCGCAACTGGAAAACTCGGAAAATCCTCGGCATCCGCACCGCATCCGCACCGCAGGAATGGTTCTACAGCGTGCATTTCGGCTGGTGGGACGACGCAGAGGAGCCGTTTGCCGCACAATGGGATCGCACGCAGACGCACCTGCGATTCCGTGAAACTGTCTGGCTGATGGGGGATTTCAACAATCCTGCCGAGATACGTCGGGAGGGCTACGATCTGGTAACGGATTCTGGCTGGCACGACAGCTTTCTGCTCTCCGATCGCAGGAAGGGCGAATTTACCACGGGCGGCGTCATCGACGGCTGGCGTGACAGGCTTACGCATCACATGGGGATGCGTATCGACCAGATCTGGTGCAGCAAAAAGGCAGATGTCAGATCGTCCGAGGTTTTGTTTGACGGCATCCGCTATCCCGTTGTGTCCGATCACTACGGGGTTATGATCGACTATGAAAGGAGTGGCATATGAACCGAAGTGCAGGCATTTTACTCCCGATCTTCTCCCTGCCGTCGGCATACGGCATCGGCAGCTTTGACGAGAGTGCGTACCGATTTGTCGATTGGCTCAAAGCGGCAGGACAGACCTGCTGGCAGATACTGCCGCTTGGGGTGACGGGCTACGGGAATTCCCCCTACCAGTCCTATTCCTCCTTTGCGGGAAATCCCTATTTCATCAGCCTTGACAAGCTCATCGGCGAGGGACTTCTGACGGCGGAGGAATGCAGGAATGCGGATTTCGGCGATCATCCGCACAAAGTGGATTATGACAAGCTCCTGTGCAGCCGTATGCCGCTGCTGCGGAAGGCTTATGAACGCAGCGATCTTTCGGGGAATGCGGAATTTTCCGCATTCTGTAAAAGCCACGGCTGGCTTGAGGATTTCGCCATATTTATGGCGATCAAGGACGAATACGGCGGTGCACCGTGGCAGGAATGGGATGCGGACATCCGTATGCGAACACCGCAGGCAATGACGGAATACCGCCAAAAGCTTGCCCGTAATATCGAATTTTACAAGTTCCTGCAATATTTGTTTTTCACACAGTGGGCATCGCTCAGGACGTATGCCAACACTCAGGGCATCCGCATCATCGGGGATATTCCGATCTACACGGCACTTGACAGTGCGGACACATGGACGAATCCCGAGCTGTTCCGTCTGGATGCACACGGGATTCCCACAGCCGTGGCAGGCTGCCCGCCCGATGGATTTGCCGCCGAGGGGCAGCTCTGGGGCAATCCCCT
>JAZOBK010000029.1:0-2669 GCA_045595985.1 Oscillospiraceae bacterium | reverse complement strand
TCCACTTCCAGCATGGCTTCCGCCGCGGGAGCGCAGTTGTCAAGGGTGAGCGTTGCGATTTCGTAGAGCTTTTTGCCGGATTCGTGAACGGGATCTACCTGAACTGCGTATTCCATGCTGGTGAACGCAATCACCGTAACTCCGCGCTGAATCGCTTCGTATGCCATGTTTACCACATGAAGTGTGCGTCCCGAAACGGAGCTGAGTACGAGTACATCGCCTTCTTTCAGTGCGTCCCAGTGCTTTTCTTTTTCAAACTTGACATAGAACATGGGACCGCCGCCTCTGTAGATCAGATCCATCTGGACGCTGTGGCAGATTTCACCAAGGTAAATCTTGCCGCCGGAAGATACGGCGTCTGCAATAATTTCACCTGCTTTTATAATATTTTCGGTCTGAGTGTTTCTGACTTTTGCAAACAGTGCGTCTACCGCCTGCTGATATCGTTCCATCAGTTTCATAGTTTTCTCCGTTCTGCCGCTTTCGGCTGTTAATTTTGTTTGATTCGTTTCCCGCAAGGGGGATATTGTTATTTCATATTGACAGAAAAGCTGAACTGTGCGTATTCTTTTCTGAAAAACTGCAGATCCTTTTCTCCGAAACTGCCTTTTGTATTTCTGTAATGATGTATCACCGCACCCACAATCGGCTCGAACTCGGGAATGATGATTTCTCTTCCGGCACCGTGGCTGTGAACCACACGGCTGAATTCTCCGAAGAGATCATGATGTCCGCGCCAGACGCTTCCCGAAACTGTAACGGGAATTTGTTCAGGAATATCGTGCTTTCTGATTAGATATAAAAGCTGTTCGCCGAGAACTCTTCCGGCTTTTAAGATGATTTCATGTGCGGTTTCATCTCCGCGATAAGCCGCTTCTGTTACAAGGGGCGCACAGGACGCCACAGAAGCCGTAGGAGATATATCATGTCGGGAATAGATCGAAAAAATCGCTTCTCTGAGATTCCGCTTTCCGAAATGCTCTGTAATCAGGTCTTTAAGCAAAGTGGATTCGCCGCGCCCTTCATCGTATGCGATGGCAGCTTCCATTGCATGTCTTCCGATCCAATACCCTGAACCGGCATCCGAAACTGTAGCTCCGTATCCTCCAGTGCCGTCTACGCATCCACTGTATCTCGAGAACAAAGTAGCGCCCGTACCGGAAAGTGCAAGCAGAGCATCTCCGAACAGACAGGCTGCAGAAAGCCCCAGCTCACGCTCCCCGCAGAAGGATGTTCCGCCGACAGTACAGCTCTTGGTGATTCGGTTATAGAGAACCTGCTCCGTGACGCCAGTAATATGGTCAATTGTTTCGATACTGTCTAGACCAATTCCATTTATGATACTTTCGACATTTCCGGCGATCAGATCCTTCGGCGTGGTATTCTCACGCAGACTTCCCGCGCGGCAGACATTGATGATTCTGAAGTTCTCGTCATAAAGCAGCGCGAGAACCTTTGTGCCGCCAGAATCGATGGCAAGATATTTTTTCATAATCCGTTTACCGCGAAAAATTACATATAGAATATATTGTTCTTGTATTCTTCAAAAATCTTTGCGTTGTGTTCGTCCCCGCCGTTTAAGTTGGCGCTCATGAATACGGGCGGAACGATACCGTCGGCAATCATTTTTTCAACGGCTTCAATGACGATGGCATTGATCAGGGATGCGCCGACAGCCGTGGATGTGGGTCCGATCTTTTCTTCCAGTCCGTCAAGGGTGATGGCGGCGTCTCCCGTCACTCCGCAGTTGTCGATGACATAGCCGCAGGATTCAAAGAGACGCTTTCCGCTGGGATGACGGGAAGAAACGGAATTTGAATACTCGAGATTTGTGATACACACGGTCTTTACTCCGATTTTCGCGGCTTCGATCGCCATATCAACGGGAACGGTGTTTCTGCCGGATACGGAATGAAGAATGAGCAGGTCGCCCGATTTCACATGATTCTGCTCGAGGATGATTTTGCCGAGTCCCGGGAGCCGCTCGAGCTGGCTGGTCATGGTGATGGGGCGTGTGTTCAGCATGAATCCGGGGAAGAAGATCGGATTGATTACGGCAAGTCCGCCCGTTCTGTAAAATACTTCCTCCGCGATGATCCCTGCGTGGGAACAGCCGAAAACGAAGACATTGTTCTTTTTTTCGATGGTCTCGGCAAGAAGCCAAGCAATCTCACGGATTTTTTCTTCCTGAGTATTCCACGCTTTTTCGATACATTCTGTAACATTTTTTATATAATCCGAACCGCGCATATTTTTCTCCTATCTACTAAATAATTTCATATTATATATAACCAATATAATTACGATCAACAGCACTATAAAAACACGAATGAAAAACTCGCGTCTATTCGAACGAAGATGGCTTCCAACGAACACTTCTCACAGAAGCAAAACATTATCAGTTTATTCATGTGATTTTCTCATATTCTTGTAACCGATCCCATTCTTCATTTCAAAAATGACATACTGTTTTGGGGGATTTTTTAGATTGACAATTAAGACCTCATGGGATATAATATTAATACAAATGATTTTTTTAGAGAGAAAGATTCATGTTAATCGATAATATTCTCAATAAATCCACTGTATTTATATCACTGTTATTGCAAAACGCAGCCAATCCTTCGACTACTCCAGATTCCACCGATCATATATGGGCTATTCATCAC